>CAZFZT010000003.1:2709-40399 GCA_964523675.1 uncultured Isosphaeraceae bacterium | reverse complement strand
TGTGGACTTGTGGCCCTGTGGACTTGTGGCCCTGTCGCTCTCACGCCTGCACATCGACGCGCGGTTGGTCCTGTTTGGACTGACCGCTGTGGTCGTGTGACCGGTGCTCGGATTCGGACTGCTGCGAGTCATTCGCCGGCACCTGGCGCGGGGCCTGGGCGCCTTCGACGCCTGCCACGCGCAGGTCGATGATGTCCTGAAAGCGCCGCGCAGCGGATTCCTTGGACGCCTTCTCGCGGTCCCGGTCCTTCGCCGCCACCTGCTGGGCCTGCGCGGCCTGCACGAGCGAGGTCTCAATGGGTGAGCCGATGACGCTCATACAGCCAATATCGGCCGTATCAAGGCAGAATCTCAACGAGAACTCGCCGATCGCGGTCGATCTGGGGGACCTGTGCAGCCAATGAAGGCGGCATGGCGACGCGGCGAAGCGCGGCTCCCGCAGGTGCGCGGCAGCGGGTTCTGCCCCAGGATCAAGCGGCACACATGTGATACCCGCATTTTCCGGCGCGCACCGGTGATGCCGCAACAAAGGCGCGTTCGGAGCCCCCAGATGGTTTGAGTTTGCGGGCGCACCTCAACGGGCTTCATAAGCCGCCGATTCCCCATAAGCCGCCGATTCCCCCAACCCCCGCTGACGACGGCACTTGCGCCGCTCCGCCGACGCATCGGTTCATGCCCACGGTTGCTACTGGCACATGCACCGTTGCCGATACGGCAGCGTCACTCCGAAGACGAATGCAGAGTTCTGGCGCGCAACACGCGAAGGCAATGTTAAACGTGATCAGCGCGCGCTCCGCGCACTCAGGCGCGCAGGATGGCAAGTATCGGTAGTTTGGGAATGCGTCGACACGCTCAATACCTCAAGATCGCGCCATGAAAGCTCAGGTCCGTCTTCTATGGAGGAGCAGCGTCAGCGAATCTAGCTCGACCATCCACCGAGAAGGATCAGGAGATCAGCCACGCCGACGGAGCCATCATTGTCGACATCTGCCCGAAGGTCGCTCCCGCTGATGTTGCCCCACTTCCCGAGCAGAATCAGAAGGTCTGCAACGCCAACTGACCCGTCAGCATTGAAATCGAGAAGTGCGGGCGATTCGATTGTCAGATGTTGATTCACTGCGACATTCTGCAGGATCGTCGTGTAACCGCGCGGCCAGTCGATGCGCAGTTCATCAATCACCTTGGCATCAGCCAGGCCGAAATGCGCTGCGGTTTCACTCGTCGCAAGGAAGCTTGGGCCGCTGTCCACGAAACGGACATAGGACTGGCCCCCGATCGTGGCGGTGACTTTGGAACCAAGACCCAGCGGCGCAAGCCGCGCGTTGTTCTGCGTGTCGAACGTCAGGTGCAGCCAGTTGCCGCCGTTTGAGTCGTTGCGATAGAGCTTCACGAGGTCGCCGTTGAAGGTGATGAGGAAGTCCATATCCCCATCCCGATCGAAATCGATATAGGAAATGCTCTTGCCTTCGGCCTGATAGGTCAGCCCGGCTTCAATCGCCATTTCGCTGAATGTGCCGTTGCCGTTGTTACGGAAGATGTACTCCTGCTCGAAGCTGTGCTCCGCGTTGCCGGGACGACCGTTGACTTCGACGATGTCCACCCATGTGTCATGATCAAGGTCGACGGCGATTGTTCCCCATCCCCAACCGCCATCCACGACGCCGGCCGCCACGCCGACTTCCTCAAACTGATGATTGCCGAGGTTCATGTACAGCATGTTGCCTGTACCGGAGTTGGGTTGCGGAACGTCCAGGAAGATGCTGGTGACGTACCAGTCGAACAGGCCGTCGTTGTTGAAGTCCGCTACACACTGGCCCATTCCATTCTGATCCTGACCGGTGTTCGACGCGACGGTGTGGTCGTGGAACGAGCCATCTCCGTTGTTGATGTAATAGCGGCTGCTGCCGAAGTCTGCGGATAGAAGCAGTTCGGGGAAGCCGTCGCCATCCATATCAACAAAATTGGTCTGGAAGCCCCACGTCGTTCCCGGGAACGAGAGAGCTTGTCCTGTCACATTGGTGAACGTGCCGTCGCCGTTGTTCCTGAACATGCGATTGCCGGCTGCTGGAACGAACCATGCGGCAACTGCAAGATCAAGGTCACCGTCCAGGTCGTAATCGCCGAATGAGCAGCCATACCCGCTGGGGATCACTGTAGCGGTAACATTCACGCCTGCTTCGACGGCGACGTCGGTAAAGGTTCCGTCGCCGTTGTTGCGATAAAGCCGGTTCTTTCCAACCTGGCCCTGGTTGTCGTTGCCGTTCCCGAAGCTGGTGAGGTAGATGTCAACCCAGCCATCGTTGTTGTAATCACCGGCGCATGCGCCGCAGTTGGCGTGGACCGCAGCAACGCCCCATTCAGCGGCGCGATCTGTGAACGTGCCATCCTGATTGTTGATGAACAGCCGATCAGGGCTCATGCCGCCAGCCGCCCAGAACATGTCTGGGTAACCATCGCGGTTGTAGTCGCCGACCGCGATTCCGGCGACCATGTAGTCCTGCGGCCCTGGAATGGCCAGCGCGTTGGGTATGTGCGTGAACTGAACGCCGGCTGCCGCCGTCTGGTCAGTCAGCGTGATCTGCGCGAAGGCATCGCCACAGAACGCCAATGCCACAGGACATACAGCAACAGTCAATGCGATCTTCATCATGGAGCTCCTTCCACATCCTTCCACTATGGGGTGGTTCAACCCCAGCCATTCAATAAGATCAACAGATCGCTCACACCCACAACGCCATCAAAATCCAAGTCGCCGGAGCCGGACAGGCCCCAGTTGCCAATCAACAGCAGCAGATCGGCGACGTTAATCATTCCGTCGCCGTTCAGGTCTCCCAGACGCCTCAGGAAGTTCGCACTGATGTAATCGCCCAGCGCGGTGCCGATTTCATAACCAGCGTCAGAGTCCCACTGGAAGTGGACGCCGAAGTACACCCGGCTTCGGCCGTTCTCCAAGGCCGCGTCGGTGAACGTGTTGTACGTTCGCCAGACGCCTGGTGCGTCATCCGACGTGATCGTGAACGTCACGTTGTCGGTGCCGAAGTAATGCTTCCAGACCGCTGCCGTCACGGCTCCAAACGTGGCATGCCCGGAGGACCATGCAGGGAAAGGCGGCGTGAAGGCGCCTTGCGCCCCGTAACCCGGATCAAAGGTGAGCGACAGCCACGTCGGGTCCGCCTCAGTCAGCGGGTTGTTGTCGTTATCCGCTTCCCAGATGGCTGCAATTGGACGCCACAAGTCAATGTCAAGAGAGTACTTCGTATCCCAGCATGCGATGGCTGCATCGGCCATGCCAAGGGCGGTCAGGGCGAAGAGTCTCGCTTGCTGCGGAAGGTCCAGGTTGTGATCGACAACCAGCGTTTCGGCAATGTGCAGCATGTGCCCAGGCGGCTTGTAGGTGCCGACGCGGCAATTGGCCCAGAAGAACGCTGTCTCCGTTTCATACGGCGTTCGCTTCGTACTGAACAAACCGCCGAGTTCTTTGACTTCGTTGAACTGAGCGGCGTACTCAGGACTGGAGAGCAATTCGTTGATGTCGGTGAAGCCCGCGCACCCATCCAACGGCCGGAACTGGCTGCCGCTGGTCATGGTCCACGGCGTAACATAGGGCCAGTGCGGTGAGGCGGCGCCGGTGCCGTCCGGCCAGGTCGGCGCCCATTGTCCGGGGCTGAGCTCCGGAACGTACTCGATGGGTTCATCTGAGTGGTCGGTACTGCGATATTCGTAGATCGCATTCGCACACTGCTGGCCGAGGGCGATGCCATCTGTTTTCGCCTGACCGTCCGGTATTCTGGCGAGCTGCATTGCGTAGAGCGCGTCGAAGTGCGCCTGCTGTGATGGCGCAAACTGATACGCAAGACTCATCGCGTGATATGCCGCAGATGCCGCAGCCGCCTCGATGGATGTGCCGCGTGGACACGGCGCCATCTGCAAGTACGGTTCATGCGTTTTCGTAATGGAGTTGACCGCGTCGTACACCGATGCGTACACGATGGCAATGCATCGGGACACCGGCCCGGGGAACCCGAACGGAATCCCGTCTGTCACCCGAATCGTCTGCTGTAACCGCTGGTTCCACTCCAGTATGACCTCGTCCTCACTTGCAACTGCTGGCGAGGTTGCAAAGAACGCGCACAACACCACAACCCACATCCTCTCACGTCTCATAGCACATCCTCCTTCTTCTCGTTGCCAATGTAAACGCGGATTATTTCCATGTCAAGGAATCTCCTCCAAAAATATACCCCGCAGCAGGAGGGCAGCTCCGCCCCTGACCTGCTCCCTCCTCGTGCACCAGCCGTTCTGAGGGCCGATTCTTCCTCGATCGACCGCCACTTCAGCGCTTCTGCTCAATCCGAGGATCGACCCACGCATACAGCACATCGACTGTGAGATTGAACGTGATGAGCATTGCCGAATACACCAGCACGATGCCCATGATGAGCGTGAGGTCTTTGCTCAGGACGGCATCGACGAAGTGCGTGCCGATGCCCGGAATGGCGAAGACGATCTCGACGACGAATGAGCCGGTCATCGCAGCCGCAGCCGCCGGGCCGAGGTAGCTGAGCACAGGCAGGAAGGCGTTCTTGAGCGCGTGTTTGAGCACGACTTTGTATTGTGGCAACCCCTTGGCTCGGGCTGTGCGAATGTAATCAAGCGACATCTGCTCAATCATGCCGAAGCGCGTCAGCCGCGCGATGTAAGCAGCAAATGGCAGCGATAGCGTGACCGCAGGCAGAGCCATATGCCGTAACGTGCCCCAGCCGCCGACGGGAAGAAGCGGCCAGATGACGGTGAACATCACAAGCAAAGCCGCGCCGACGACGAAAGCAGGCACGCTGATGCCGATGAGTGCGATGAACGTCGTCAGGCCATCAGCAATGGAGCCGGGGCGCGTGCCGCCGATGACGCCTGCGGTCAAGCCGATGATGAGCGCGATCGTCAGCGCAGCCGCGCCGAGTGAGATCGAAACGGGTAGTCCCGCTGCGAGGATTTCGTTGACGGACCAGTTTTCATGTCGCAGCGATGGGCCGAGGTCGAATGGCTGGTCATGTGCGCCAACGAGCCAACTCACGCCGCTCGCCTTGCCGAGGTAGTCCCAGTAGAACGTCCACGGGTTGTCGAGGTTGTAGCACTCACGCATAGCCCGCGCAACCTCCGGCGGCGGCTGTCGGGCCTCATCCTGTTCAAGCGGGTCACCGGGGATGAGCCACGCCAAAGCAAAGGTCGCCGTGTAGATCGCAAGCAGGATCAGCGGCAGCTGCGCAAGGCGATGGACGATGAGGCGGGTCATGTGGGGCTATCGGCTGTCGGCTGTCGGCTATCGGTTATCGCCATTCAGCGGACTCGGTGACAGTTCGTTCTGTAGGTTCGAGCCGAGAGCCGAAAGCCGAGAACCGGCAGCCGCTCTTTGCATTTGCCAGAGATATTGAATCGCGCGCGGATGTGTACTGATGCCTTGCACTTGTTTTGCGTCGTACATCGCTAAGCGCACGGGATGCAGCAGCAGGAGGAGCGGCGCTTCTTCATCGACGAGATACCGTTCCGCCTCCTCAAGGAGGCGCAGGCGCTTTGATGGATCGGTTTCGTGTGCAGATTGTTCGAGCAGATCGTCGTAATACCGGCTTGAGTAGCGGCGGTGATTGTTGCCGTCATCGGTGCGAGAGAGGTCGAGGAAGGTGGTGGGGTCGCCGTAGTCGCCGTACCACGAGCCGCGTGCGAGCATGAAGTTGCCTCTGCGGAGGTCTTCGCGGTAAAAGCGCGCATCGAGACCGCGCGTCTCGACCTTGACGCCGAGGTGCCGCTCAAGCTGCGCTTTCATCTCTAGAGAAATCCAGCGATGGCGTGGCGCGCTGGTGGTCCAGAGCAGATCAACGACGGGGAACACCTCGCCGCGTTCGTTGGTGAGCGTGCCGTCACCGTTGCGATCGAACCAGCCGGCATCTCGCAACTCCTGACGCGCGCGGTTGACATCAAAGCCAAGCCCTTGCGGCGAGTTGTAACCGGGTATCGAGCCGGGCGGAATGAGCGTTCGCGCAATCGGCTCACCCAGCCGCGTTACGTGGCGCACGATGCGCCCCCGATCGATCGCCAACGTGAAAGCACGGCGAACGCGCGCATCGGCGAATGGATTGCTCTGCCCGCCCGGCAGCGCCTGCCGGCAGTTGAAACTGTAAAACTCGGTAGCGAAGGCAGGCGTTGCGTGAATGTCACCGTCGGGCTGCGCAAGCAGATCCGGCGCATACTCGACGGTGATGTCATCCATCCAATCAATCTCGCTGCCACGGGCGAGAAAGGCCAGCACAGCCGTGTTGGCATCTTCGATGGTGAGCGCGAGAACTGAGTCGTTCATCACGATCTCAGGCCGGTGGTAGTGCGGGTTGCGCGCAAGCAGCATGTCGCGCTTGAAACGCCATCGCTCGAGGACATACGGCCCGTTGCTGACCAGGCGCCCGGCCTTGCACCAGTTCTGCCGCTCCTCGAGACGACCCGTCCGCGCATTCAATGACTGGAACGGCGCCAGCGACTGCTCATGCACCGGCAGCGCGATCGGCATGGCGAGGATGTCGAGGAAGTACGCAACGGGACGTTCGAGAGTGATCTGCAAGGTGTGCTCGTCAAGGGCTTTCACGCCGACGGTTTCATCGAACTTCGCGAGGGTTTGTTCCCAGAGCAATTCACCACGGAGGGCCGCGGAGGGCCACGGAGTGGGAGGAGATGAATGTTGAGTTTGGAGGATGGCCGGCGTGCTGAGGATCACTGCATTTGACGCAGAGATGACGGTTGCCAAATCACTATCTCGGAACTTTATCTCCGTCTGCGACCTCTGCGCGTCTGCGGTGAACTGCTCTGCTCTTCTCTGCTCTCCTCCGTGGCCCTCCGTGGCCTTCCGTGGTAACTCCTCTTCCAAGAACACTGCAAGTTGTTCACTGCGCCAGTCGAAGAACTCGCGGGCTCCTTCAATCGCAAAGAGCAGACTTGTGTAGTACGACGCGGTATCGGGCAGCAATGCCCGGCGGAAGGTGAAGACGAAGTCATGCGCGGTCACCGGGTCGCCATTCGACCAGCGCGCCTCCGGCACGATGGTGAAGGTGTACACCCGGCCGTCGTCGCTCAAGTGAGGCAGGGCGGCAGCGACAGCCGGCTCGATCATAAAGTCATAATTGTTCCATCGCACCAGTCCCTCATAGAGCGCATACGCCATGCGAAAATCGCGCAAGTAGGTCATGCGCTGCGGGTCGAGGGTGAACACATCACCACGATTGACAATGACGAGGTCGGCTTTCTGGTCCGGCTGCGCTGATCCAAGACTCAGCACGCCAACGACGACCGCCAGCACGAGCAGCGTCGCAAGGAGGCGCATGGTGGGATGATACCAATCGTGCTACTGGCCGCGCGGCCGTCCATATGGATCGCGGCTCGTCACATCACGCCAGGCGCCGACCTGCCGGCGGAATGCGCCGGCGTCTCTGGACGACCATGCTGTATCAAGGGCATCGGCGGGCATGGTGGCGCGACCTTGCCGAACCTGAAGATCGATCGCAATGAGCAGCGTTTCCGCGCTCTGGATGGCTGCGCCATACCAGCCGCGCGCACGTTTATCCTCGATCGCCGCTTCCCAATGGGAATCCGCCAGTTCAAGCACCCGTACGACCGCCGGTCCTGCCGCTGCGCCGAAGCGCTGCTGTTCGCGCGTGTCGCGCAGGTTCAGCCATTGATTGCGAAGCAGCACGAGAGCACGGTTGAGCGCTTCGATGAGCCGGCTGGGAGAATCCTCCTTCATGAGTCGATCCGCCACTGCATGAAGCACCTCTATCTGCTGATCGAGCGATCCGCCAGCCGCAGCCAGTGCTTCAAACTGTCGTCGCAGCACAAGCCAGTTCTCTTCATTGCGGGCGTGGCGCGCCAGGTCACGGGTCTGTCTGGTCATCTGGCGGCCGCGGAGCCCTTCGTCGTTGACGAGCAGCGCAAACCCTTTCGCCGCCCAGAGTCGGACCGCATCGCTTGATTCCCGGCGCGGATCGGACCGCTCAACCATCAGATTCAGCGCTCGTTCAGTTCCGAGCAGTCCGGCGACCTTGAGCGCGTTGATCGCTACTTCGTTGCCAGGTGAGGTTGCGAAGAGTTCCTCCAGCCGGGCCACAACCGCGCGGGAATATTCATCGCGAAAGATGAGCGTGAGGTTGATCGCTCCCAGCGGCTCATTGAGTGCGCGGACGGCTTCGCGGATGGAGTTCGCTTCACCCGAGGCCAGCTGATCGACCCAGTAGCCGACGTACTGCTCGACCTGCACCCGTTCCTGAGCGGTGAAGGGGGTCGTCTTCGATGCCAATCGATCCACCGGCTGCGGCTGAGCCGAGGCGGCTGCAAGCAACCCGTCGATATTGGCGGGGAAACAAGCCGCAAGACCCCAGAGCATTGCGGTAAGCAGAATGAGACGACCTGGATGAATGTGCATGGATCAGATTCAGTGGTGGGCGGTTTGCGCGGCGTAACCGGACCCGAACAGAACGAAGCCGAGACCGTAGCATCGGCTGCTTGCGGTGTCAATCGCCTTGACCCTACCCTACGCTCCGAAAGGGGCCGATGATGCAGCTCAGATATGAAAGGAGGCGATCTGGCCCTACCATGCCTCCCGACTGCGCTCTGCGGGGCGCGATAACCGATGAAAAGCAAACCCATGATGAATCGCATCAACCGATGGGCTTTGAACAACTCGCTTCTTGTGAGCGTCTCATGCATCCTGGTCGCTCTGGGGCCGCTTGCCGCCGCATCGCAGCCGGAGCAGTCACCCGCGGAGCGGCGACTGGCTACCAAGTTCGCCCAGGCGGCGTCGCTCATCCTCATGCAGGATCCGCTCACCGTTGAAGCCATCGAGTCGGCGAATCTGCTGATGCTGGAGGCCGCGAACCTCACCCCCGGCGACGTGGAGATGTGGCGGCTGGCGCATGCTGCATCCGCGCTTGCGGAGAATGATCAAGCTCGTCTGCGCTCCGTCGCCCAGATCGTCGCTCTCGATCCCGCAGATGATGGGGCGAGACTCGAGCAGATCTCTCATCAATTGCTTGAACATCAGACCGCGGAGGAGCTGGCAGTCGCGCTGGAGGAGCAGCTCACGAAGGCACAGCGCGAAGGACTTTCGCCAGCCGTCTTGTCGCGATTGGCTCTCGATCTCGCGCTGCTGGAGCGTCGCCGGGGGAATGACCATGCGTTTGCAGATCGACTCGCTCAGGCGGCATCGCTTGATCCATCTCATCAGGCGGCCGCAGCGCTTGCGGCCGGATATTTTCAGATGCACGTTGACGATGTCGTTGCTGAGGCGGAGCTTCTCTTGCAATTGGTGCTTGCGAATCCGCTGAGTGTGGAGAGCGTCGCATTGCTTGCCGCACACATGCTCAATAGCGCGGCTTATGCCGGGGCGGAGCAGTTCTACGACCTTGCCATCGATGCATATACGGCGATGAACGTGCGAGCGCCGGCCGATCTCGTTGCTGACGCTGCAATTGCGCAGTTCGGTCGGGGAAATCGCGATGCGGCGCTTCGCCGACTCTTTGCGCGGCAGCGCGAGGAAAATGCGCTGCTTCACCAGCAACTTCAGCGAGCGCGACCCGATCTGACGCCACGTGATCGCGCGAATTACGTCGCTGCGGTTTCACCGATCTTCGCGACAGTTCGTGCGGCGATTCATCACCGGATGGATGACAACGTCGAAACGCAAACCGCGCTCGCAGCGTTCGCCTACAGCCAGGCCATTCGCGAACTTGAGGAGAACCAGAACGTCTCGGAAGCGGAGCGCCGTGCGCGAATTGCGATGTTGCGGCTGGAGCAAGCGTGGACGCTGATCTGGCTGGGAGGGGATCTGGAACGGGTCGATGAAGTGCTCGAAGAAGTCCGGGGAGCGGCCGAGCTCTCCAGCGCTGCCGAGCTCCGGTTTCAGGGATGGAAGGCGCTGCGCGAGAGAGAGTTTCAACACGCGGCGGATCTGCTGGAGGACATCGCGCCGGAGGATGCGCCGGCCAGACTCGGCTACGCCATGGCGCTTCTCGAGCTGGGAGAGCGGCGGGAGGGCGCTCGCGAACTGCTCGGGGTGGCGCGGGCTCAGCCCGGCACCCTTATCGGCGTGTATGCCGCAGACATCCTCGCTGAACTCCTTGGAACGCGCGCGCCGCTGACGTCCGAAGCGGTCGAGCTCGATCGACTTGCGTCAACCTATCCGCGCGGCCTGCATCGCGCGATGTCAGAGCCCACCACCGTCCTCGGCTTCCGGCTCGTTCCAGTTGAACAGCAGTACGAAGCGCACGAGCCGATTCTGCTCAACATCGAGATCACGAACAATTCCCCTGTGCCGCTAGCGATTGATCCGCAAGGGCCGGTCCTTCCTGAGGTCGCGTTGTTGCCCTCGGTGCAGATCGTGCAGGCGCGAGTGGGGGCGCTGCCGCCGATTGTGGTCAGCATCGATCGGCGGCTCCGATTGATGCCGCGGGAGCGGCTCATCATTCCAGTCGATTTGCGAAGATCGCACGTCGGCGATGTGCTTGATCGTTACGCCATTCTTGGGGCGATCGTGCGGGTGCGCGGTGTGATCAACTTCCGCGCAACGCTTGATGGTTCAATCGTGCCGGCGCTACTCGGAAGCGACTCCCGGCCGCCTTCCATGTGGGTGAGCGGTGTTCGCCCGAGTCCGCAATGGATGCAGCAATCGGTGACGATTCTTCGAGATGTCTCCGCTCCGACGCAGGATTTGACGCGGCTGGCGCTGTTCGGACTTGCTGTTTCAGGTGAGGCCGCGCCGACGATGACCGAGGAGCAGCAGCGGCTCCTCCAGGATGCGCGCGAGGCGGTCGCAGAGGCATTTGCACGCGCAGACGGAACGGCGCAGGCATGGCTGATCTCGGTGTGGCCGGCGAGCTTCCTCGAAGCAGCCATCCCCATTGATCGCTACGCCAACGATCGGTTGGTAACGCTTGCCCATCTGATGTACCGCTCGCGCCGTCGGGATGATCCAATGGTCGGCGAAGCGATGCGTAGCGACGATCCGACGCTTCGGCAGATCGCTTCATTCGTCGCACAGCGGGCCGAGGCCGGCGGGGATGACGAAGGCGTGTTGCGCCTTCCGGACGAACGCACCTTTGAAGACCCCAGCCGATCGAGGCAACCTTGAGTGACCGGGCTCGACGTGGCAGAGCCGACCGTGGTGGAGGAAGCGCACCGGAGGTCAGTGGACCGCGGCGTCGAACCGCTCCGCGATGGCTTCGCCTTGGCGGAACGGTCGTGGGAGCCATGCTCATCATTGCCGCGGTTGTCGTTGTGATTGGACAGCGCGATCAGGTAGCGGCTGCGCTGGATGCGGTGAAATCCCCTTCATTTGCTCTGGTGGCGGCTTTACTTGGCTCTGTGATTGCGAATCTTGGCTTGTCGTCGCTGACGTTCAGTCTTCTTCTGTCGCGGCTCTCGCCGGGCAAAGTCGGAATCCTGGAGATGCAGGCGTTGATTGCGTCGACCGCGCTCGTCAACTATTTGCCGATGCGCCCGGGCCTCTTTGGACGCATTGCCTATCACCGGGCGGTCAATGGTGTGCCGGTGCTGCACTCGACGCGAATTCTGATCGAAGGCGCAGTGCTGACACTCCTGGCGGCAGCAGCTCTTGCAACGCTCGCGCTGATTGCGCATCAGCTCCAGATGCAGCTCGCGTCGCTGGCCGTTATGCCCGCTCTCGTGATTCTGCCAATGATGCTCGTTGCTCCAATCCGTATCTTGTGCATGGCGGCTTTTCTTCGGTACACCGAAGTGCTGGTGTGGGCCGTGCGTTACATCCTGGTCTTTGAGCTGATCGGTGCGCAGATTGATGCGACGGCTGCGGCGGCCTTTGCAAGTGTGAGCATCCTTGCCACGATGGTCCCATTCGTCAGCAATGGCCTGGGCCTGCGTGAGTGGCTCGTCGGCCTGCTTGCGCCCGTCCTTGCGGGACATCGACTCGAAATCGGGCTGGCGGCAGAACTGCTCAACCGCAGCGCAGAGGTGGTCATCGTGCTGCTGACGGGTTCGATCGGCATGGTTTACCTCGCAGGGATGCGGCGACGTAAGAGCAGCGAACAGCTACGGTAGCTGCGCAAAGACCGGCTTCGCCCCGATTGCAGGTGGGGCTCCTACGTCTGCCTCTGCCTATCCACACCGCATTCAGGACACCGCTCGCTCACCGCGCCCCTCAAGTCGTAGCCGCACCACATGCAGCAGCCGCGGCGGTGGCGCAGGCGCCTCCTGATGAACCCCGGAGCAAGCAGCAGCATGAACCATATGACCGAGAACACCAGCGAATTGATGATGAGGCCCGTCCAGATCGGCTTGAGCGGTAGCGCGCGAAAGTCACGCATTCGAGATGAGGGTTGCCCGGCGATGCGCCATCCGCCATGCAGTTCCTCCTTCACGATCCGGTCATACCCGCCGAAGACCGTCCCTTGGACCGGCACACTCTGCACTTGATACCACAGGCAGGGCATCGGCCAGCCAAACGCTGTATCGGAACCGGTGCGCTTCCGCTCCGGTGGCGGCTCATCAAGTGTGAATGTGCCCCAAGGACGCGGCTCGTTGCGCACGCTCACCCAATCGCGATCGGCATCCAGCGCTGCGTGTTTTCGCCGCGCCTCCTTCAGGATTTCCTCGTTTGAATGCTGCTGCGCACGCAGATAGGCGAGAAGCCGCTGATGAATCGGGCCGTCGGCTGTCGGCTCGAGAATCTCGCCGCCAAGTTCCATCCACCACACATCAACGCTCACCCACGTCTTGCTCTCACTGATGTTCCAAACGGTGTCCCATTGGACGAACGAGCCAAGGATCGTGCGCGGGTACATGGGTAAACGCATCAGCCATGCCGCGCACCACCCTACTGCGATCGACGTCACAAGGCCGAGGAATACGGCAAGGTGCCCGGCAAGCACTGTTCGGCGCATTCGCATGATGTTGACCTGGACCTGTTGACCTGCTCACGTCAGTTACGATCGCCGACGGCGGGTTTGTCGTGGCGAACCTCGCGTGGGTGCGGCAGTGGGGGAAGGTTGTGCAGAGCGCGGATTCGATTTTGCTCAGCCAGCTCCTCATCAAACCGCGCTTCGAGAATGGATTTGGGCGTTCCCCACGCTGATCCAACAACGAGAACTCCGTTGAAGCTCTCAACCGCGTTCGTATCTGGATCAGGCGACGCGATCAGAAGCCAGAGCTGCGCATCCATGTTGCTTGGCGACATGTCGATGCCGTGATAGGTGAAGACGAAATCGCCGAACCGATGAGCAATCACACCTGATGGAAGTGACGCCGCCGCCTCTCTCAACGCTGCTCGTTGTTCCTCTTCCGAGAGATTCTCAAGGTCACTGAGCCGCAAACTCTGATCGCCGGGCAGGGGGATGTCATCAAGCGTTGTTGCGGTTGTATCAACGATGAACATGACAGGGCTGGCAAAGCCCGGTTCGATGAGCTCAGCAACATGCTGCGGCGGCTGTCTGAATGCGAATGCCCATAGGTTGCCTCCCAGTTGCTGCACGCTCGTCTGTGCGTTCGCCGGCTTGCTGGCGAGCGTGTTCGGCGCCATTGTCATGGTTGTGTTGATGGCCCCGACGGCGGCGAAAATGAATGAGATCGCCACGGCAATGAACGCCGCCATCACCAGTACGGGCGGCGCAATTCCAGCGACCCCGGCGCGCCATCCCGAGACACGCTGAGCTTCCTTCAGCATGATCGCCGCGCTGATTGCCCACCAGCAACCGCCCCAAAGCCATCCCAACTGGATGCCCATGCACGGCACGCCTGCTGTGAGGTACGCCGCGCTACTGTAACAGATGCATTCATAGGTTCGGCTGATGGGCTGCGCCGTCTCGCCGGTGATCTTCAAGAGCGCATGAGAGAACGCGCCCCACAGGCCGATGAGAATCATGAGGGCGAGCCAATACCCTGCCGCAACTCCGAGAAAGCCCGTAACGACACCGATGCCGCCTGAGGGAGGGCCGCCCGCAAATGATCCCATGAAGGCCATGAAGACGATGAACGGCCCGAACATGAACAGGCACGTCATGAACTGAACGATCGCTGCAAACCCCCACGCCTTGAGCAGCGGCTGCTCGGGCCGCATGGCCCTTCCGAGCCGATGCGGAAGCGCCAGCGCCATCCCGATGGTCTTGAACAGGGGCTTGAGCCACCCGGGATCAGCGAGCCATGGCACATGGTCAACGCGCGTCTCGGTTTCACGCACGCCCTCGGCCGGCCGCATGACCATTTGGTCCATGTTCACGATTTCGCCGCACGTGACGCAGTGGAACTCGGACGGCACGAGGTGGCCATTCTCTCCCGTACCGTAGTAGTGCTGATCACAGTGCGGACAGCAGAACGCTACGGAATTGGTGATGAACTCAAACTGCGAGGGCACGAACTGCTCGCCGCACTCCGGGCATTGCCGAGTGCGCAGGTTCCAGAGCGCGTAGCCGCAGGTGGTGCAGTTCATGGTGATGAACGCCCGGAGAGGGCCGTGGCATGGTACTCGAACAGCAATTCCTGGATGAGCAGGATCATGACTTGACCCTTCTCGGCCGCAATCGGCTATCATCTGCGGCGGCGGCGTCGTGGGGTACGGTTTCGCACGTGCTGTGCAGGCAAGGTGAAAGGAAACACAATGAAGAAGAGCCCGTTGACGTGGTTGCTGGGCACATGCGCCCTGTGCGCAGTTGGTGCGGCGGTCGTTCATGAGGAGCCGTCAGCGCATCGGGCGGTCCCTGCAGAACGCGAGGGCGACCTGCCGATGGTTCGGTATTACGGCGACAACGCCGAGGCGCTGGCGCTTGATGCCGCGCATGTCGCGGTCTTCATCGAAGATGATGAACGGGCGTCCGCCGCACGTGCCGCCCTTGCGCCCCTTGGGTACGCCAATGCTGATGTGCGGCCGATCTATGCGCTGGGCTGGTCGAAGGTGCGCCTGAGCGCAGCGAACGCCAATCTCGTTGCGGCTGAAACCGCGCGACTGGCGGACGATCCTGCCATTGACTTTGCCACGCCTGTGTATCTCGACGCCAACGGCGATGCGATGTACCCGACGCGCGACCTCATCGTGCGCTTCGAGCCACAGGTCAACCGCAACGCAGCGCTGGCGGCGATCGAGGCCGTAGCGCCGGGACATCCGGCTGCGCTGATAGACGAGAACTGGAGCCGCATGGCGAACGTGTACCGCCTGCGCAGCGTCTCGAAGAGCGGCGCGGATGTGCTGCGCATCGCCAATGCGCTCGCGCAGCGCGCTGACGTGCGCTGGGCCGAAGCCGACTGGATCGTGAAAGTCACCGTTCATGGCGACGGCGTCGGGGCGCCCAACGATCCTTCCTTCCCCAATTGCTGGGGACATGACAACACCGGCGGTCTTTCCACGTGCGGCGACTGCCTCGGCTGGCCGCCCGTTCCCGGCGTGGTCGGCATGGACATGGACATGCTCGAAGCGTGGCAGGTGACGACCGGCGACCCGGACATCATCGTTGCCATCTTCGACAGCGGCATCAACCTCACGCATCCCGACATCAACCAACTCACGCCCGGATTTGACATGACGGGCAACGGCACCAACGGCGGGCCGGCCAACCCATGCGATACGCACGGCACTGCCGTGGCCGGCGCCGTCAGCGCGATTATGAACAACGCAATTGGCGGCGCGGGCGTCGCGCCCGATTGCCGCACCGTTTCGGTGAAGGTTTTCACGCAGGGCGGCGCTGACAACTGCACGGGTGGCGGCATCGTGTGGTCGCAGGTCATCAACGGTCTCGACGCCGTCGAGTTACTCGGCGCGCGGGTGACGAATCACTCTTACTCGTGGGGCTCCAGTTCCGCTGCCGTTGAGGCTAAGTTTCAAGAGACGCGCGCCAACGGCATCATCCATTTCGCCTCAGCCGGCAACGGCGTACAAATCGTGCCGGGCACGCCGCCCAATGTGGGCCAGCCGAACATCAGTTATCCATCGAGCATTCCGTGGGTGAACTCCGTCGCAGCGCTGGATGCAGACGGCACGCTCACGGGCTTCAGCAACTGGGGGCCGGGCCTGTTCATCAGCGCGCCCGGTGTGGGCGTATGCGGCACGGGTTCGTGCTTTTGCGGCACTTCGGCTGCTTCGCCATCGGCGGCAGGTGTAGCGGCCCTCGTGCTTTCGATTCGACCAAACCTGACGGCTGTGCAGGTTGAGGGCATTCTCGCATCGTCCGCCATGGACCTGGGGAACCCTGGGTACGACACGATCTACGGCTGGGGGTTCGTCAACGCGCGCAATGCGCTGATTCAGGCGACTGGATGCCCCGGCTTTGAAAGTTGCACTGACGTGCATACGACGCCCGGCTGCAGTGATCCGCTGTGCTGCGCTGCCATTTGTGCCAACGATCCGTTCTGCTGCGATGTCTTCTGGGATCAACAGTGCGTTGATCAATTCTGCCCTGAGTGCGTCGGCGGAGCGGACGGGCCGCAAAGCTGCCCCGGCTGCGGCGACTGCTTTGAAACCAATTCGACGCCCGGTTGCGGCATCGAGGATTGTTGCTCGAAGGTGTGCGAAGCGGATTCACTGTGCTGCCATCCTGAATTCGGCTGGGACAACGTCTGCGTGGGGCTTGCGCTTGACCTGTGCCTCGAAGAATGCCCCGGCGACGGCCCCTGCGATCAGGCGCACCTCGGCGTGGGTTGCGACGACAAGGAATGTTGCCAGGACGTGTGCATCGCCGACTCGTTCTGCTGCAATGAAGAGTTCGGCTGGGATCACGTCTGCGTTGGATTGGCGATCAATCTCTGCGACCTGCAGCCGACCAACGATGCCTGCGAGGACTCGACCGAAATCTTCGACGGCTTCAACCCATTCAACATCTCCAACGCCTCCAATGACGGGCCGTTCCAGGTCGAGTGCAACTGGAACCCCGAGTTCACCAAGGACGTCTGGCATCACTACACCGCCACGTGCACTGGACTGCTTACGGTTGACACGTGCGGCAACGCGCCGTTCCAGACATGGGTCGGCGTGTACGACTCGGATGTCTGCCCGCCATCAAGCATCAGTCTCATGGCCTGTGACAGTTCGCTGCCCGGTTGCAACAACGATCCGACGCTCAGCGGCGTGTTCGTGCAGAACGGCGAAACCTACAAAGTGCGCATCGGCGCGGGCAATCCCAGCCACGGCGGAGGCAGCGTGTTCGTGCAGTGTCATACCCTTTGGGACAACTGCCAGGAGCCCCTCGTGCTCGGCCAGTTCGAGGGCTCTGTGAACTTTGAAACACGCGGCGCGACAACTGACGGCGCGCAGCATCCCGGCTGCGGCCCGAATCCCGGCATCTACAACGACATCTGGTACGACTGGACCGCGCCATGCACAGGCACCGCGACGATCGAGACGTGCGACAATGCGGACTTCAACACCAAGATCGCCGTGTACAACGGCTGCCAGTCGTGCTCGATACAGAACATCGCGCTGCTTGACTGCAACGACAACAGCGCCGGCTGCGCGGTTGGAACGTCGAGTCTGAACATCCCGGTCCAGGAGGGCTCCTGTTATAAGGTCCGCCTTGGCGCCGGGGCGCCGGGGTTGTTCGGCTCCGGCCAGGTGACGTTTTCCTGCGTTGAGGTTCCGCCCAACGACAACTGCTCCGATGCGCAGGTGATCGATGAGGACATCCCCACGCCGTACTCAAACGAGAACGCCACGACCGACGGCATTCATCATGCCGAGTGCGGCTCGCAGATTCTTCATGATGTGTGGTTCCAGCGCGTCGCAGAGTGCGACGGCACAATGACCGTGAGCACCTGCGGCTCCGTCGACTATGACTCGATGATCGCCGTGTACAAGGGCTGCGGATGTCCACCTGAGGGCGGAACGGACGGTCAGTTGGCCGGGTGCAACGACAATGGCGCGGGTTGCGTCGGCGGCGGTTCAGAAGTGACCGTCGACGTCGCAGCGGGTGAGTGTTATCTCATTCGGGTCGGCTCCGCGCCGATACCGCTGAGCGGTGTCCCCGCTACGACCGGCACCGGTGAAGTTGACATCACCTTCCAGTGCAACGTGACGTGCCCGCATGACCTCAACGGCGACGGCTCCGTCGGCGTCCCCGACCTGCTGGAGCTGCTGGCGTGCTGGGGACCGGCTCCTGCTGGCTCTGACTGCTCGATTGCGGACTTCACCAGCGATGAGAATGTCGGCGTGCCGGACCTGCTCGAACTGCTCAGTGCATGGGGCCCATGCCCCTGAACCCCGACAGGTCAGCCACGGACAACGATCAAACAAAAAAGCCGCGCCGAATACTCGGCGCGGCTTGATTGAATCGAGTTGGTGCAGCTCAGCCCCAATTGGCGAGCAGAATGAGCAGATCAGGCACGCCGACGGTTCCATCGCCATCGAAGTCGGCATAACAAATGCAGCCCTGACAGTTGCCCCACCACTCAAGGAGGAGCAGGAGATCGGGAACCCCGACGCTGCCATCGCAGTTGATGTCCTCCGACGTCGGCTGACAGTCGTGCGCTTCGTCGTCAGAGCATCCTTGGATCAGTGTCACGTAGCGGTCATCATTGCCGTCGAGCGCAGTGAAATGTCCTGCGACGAAGAGACCCGGCGCGTTGTTCTCGGTCAGCGGACCGCAGCCGTCGTGGACGCTCATGCTGTGAATGTGGTTGCCGTAGTTTCCATGGCCACCTGTTGGCATCATGCCGTCAACTCCGAGCCACTGGTTGTCCTTCCACTTGGCGAAGTACGGAACACCATTGCCGCCTGCGCTGCCAAATGTGCCGCCGGCATAGAGAACGGGGCCTGAGCCGTCGTCGAACGAAGCGAGCGATCTCACCTGCGAGGTGCAGAACGAGCAGCCGGGACCGACGCCGGCCATTCCGGTGCCGAGCGCGGACCACTGCGTCGTTGTGCTCACGGTTCGCACTTTTGCGATGCGATTGGCGCCCATTCCGGCAACGGAAGTGAAGTTGCCGCCAACGTACAGGGCCGGTCCCTCTCCGTCATCATGCACTTCGAGCGCGAAAACCGGTTGATTCGGATGTCCGAAACTGGACCACGAATTACCGTCCCATCGGATCAGGTTCGTAGCCGCCGGTCCGCCGACCATGCCGGTGAACTGGCCGCCCACGAAGAGGTAGGGTTGCGAGCCGAGGGTGTAAACCTGCATGTCACGAATAGACGTGCCGCCGTTGAACTGTGGGTGGATCACTTCAAAGGTCCCGCCGTCAGACTGCCAGACGCGGTTACTCGCTGCTGCGAACAGCCGCATGCCTTGCCCTACGTTGCCGACAGCCAGGGCCTGCACTCCGCCGGTCATCGTGGTGCCATCGGAGCCGGCCGGAAGCCACTGTGTGCCGTCCCACTTGGCGATATGCGCGGTGCCGGGCACGTTACTCGCATGTGAAAACGAGCCGCCCACGTACAGTTTCTCACCGTCGCCATCGTCGAAGACCTCGATGCAGTTCGCAATCTGCGAGGTACCGGGCTGGCCCACGCCGTCACCGAGCGACGACCACGAGATGCCATCGAACTTGGCGATGTTGGTTACGGGTACGCCGTCAACCGAGTCAATTCGGCCGGTGATGTACAGCGCGGGTCCGTTGCCGTCGTCCCAGACCTTGACATCGGTCAGCACCCAATTGCCAACTCCGGTAATGCCGCTTCCGGTGGTTCCATGAATGACCTCGGCATCGCACTCCTCGCCGGCAAAGACGGGAACAGCGACTCCAGCACACGAAGCCGCTGTGACGATCGCGCCAGCCAACAACTGTTTCATTCCTTTCACTACGTCTTTCTCCGTTCAGGTGGGTTTTGCGGACAGCGCGTCCGCAGATTCTGCAATGTCCACGCCACACGTGGACCCAGACGGGATGCGGCAGAATCTTGCGTACGATCGCCGCATCCGCGAAGCGGAAAAAGATAGCAGATTCAATTGTGAAAGTGGGTAAGAACGTCCACTTTTTCTCAATCAATCCGCTCATCACCTGCGAAGTGATAACCAGTCGGCGGCGTTTGATCGCGTCGATGGCTACGAATGTAGACATTGACCACCTCAAACTGGCGATCGGTGCGGAATTCGGTGCGAAGGGTGTCGAGCGCCATCGTGACGACTTCATCCCGCGCAGGTTGCTCGATTGTCAGATACATATGCGCTTCACGCTGATCGACAATGCCTCGGTCGAGCGTGAGGTGGTGTCCTCCACTGGGCACGGTGATCGTCACGGCAATGGTTCGGCCGAGTTCGGGCCGCTCTGCCACCGGCCGGATTTCGATCGTCGGCATCGGTCCGCTGTACTGACGCGACACCACCAGAGGCCGATCCTCGGGCGGCGGGGCGGTCACTCGATCAGGTTCGGGCGTGGCGCAGCCATTGACGACAACTACACAGAAAGCTGCGATTGAAAGTGTCGGGCGCATCATGGCTGGTTCCTTTCAAGGAATCATGGAGGTGGAACCACTCATGCTTCGTGCCGTAGGCCGCGCCGGGCCATCAGTCGGCAGGCGAGTTCGCCGGTGGGCTCAGGTTCCTATTCTGCCGCCGACCGGTCGGCAACTGCTCGTCCATCACGAAGACCGGCTTGAGGATCTCCTCAAGCGCAAGCACCGAATAGATAGTGGCCATCACCGGCTCGCCTTCGAGCCAGCGTTCTGCTTCATTGGACCACGATCCATCCTGTTGCTGGCGGGCGACAATGGCGTCGATCATTTCTTCACGCCAATTGTGCTTCCCGCCTTGCACATCGGTGATCTCATGCTGCTGCGCAATCACGAGCGCCCGTGCCATGGTGTGGTAGTAGTAATACAGACCCTGCTGGCCGAGGCCGGGATTCTCATCGAACGTCCAGTTGTTGCGAATCCAGTCGAAGGCGGCTCGTACGCGCACGTCATCAACGGACATACCCGCGTACATCATGCTCTTGAAGCCGGCGTAGGTCATGGAGCCGTAACTGCGCAGGGAGCGCGGCTGCCCTTCGGGAATATCCTTGCCGTAGCGACCTTCGCCGATCGCTTCGTTGACGAACGACTCGCCGCCGTTGGCGGGTGTGTAAACGAATCCGCCATCATTGCCCGCCCATTCGCTTGAGTTGGTCGCTTGAAGATTCTGAGCGCGGGAGACGAAGGCAATCGCGCGTTGAAACGCCGGCTCATCGGGGCTGAGACCTGCGTCGTAGAGCGCATCGAGCATCATCTGCGTGTTGGAGAGGTCGGGCCTGCCGTGATTGCCGTACCCTGCGCCGCCGAACCAGTCGTGATTCGGCGAAACGCCCTGCTCCTGATGCCACTGATTCGCCTGGAGCCAGCGGACGGCGGAGCCGATCTGCTCTCGAAGTGCAGGGTCATCAACCGCAGCCAGCGCGGAGACGACCGAGGAGGTCACGTAATTCGTGAGCGCACCGCCTTGGAATGAGCCATCATCGCGCTGCATGGTTTGGATCGCGCGAAGCGCATCCTGTATCGACTCCACAGCGCGGGCGCGCGCTTCATTGCGCTCACGCGTTGGCGCATCGCCTGCCTGGACGACCGCCCGCACAGCAAGTGCGGTCACGGCAACGGAAACCGGCGAAGGTTGGCGCGACTCCGCACCGGGCGAGGGCGACGCCTGGGCCTCGTGCATCCACAGGCCGGTGTCCTCATCTTGTCTCTCAAGGAGGAACCGCACGCCGCGCTCAATCGCCTGCCGCGCCTTCTCGAAATGCTCTTCGCTGATGACCGGCACGTCCTCAGCCGAGTCGGCGATCCGGTACAGCGGCGGCTTGGGCAGCACGACCATATTCGGCAGTGGCGGCGGATCGCTGACGGTCATGCGATCAGCATCAACGCGCTCATCGAGCGGCCGATCCGGCGGCGGCGCTTCGTACACGCTCGGCTCATCAGCAGGCGGCGGCACATCGTCCTGTGCGATGGCGAAGGTGCAAAGCAGGGTCGCGCAAGCGATAAGAACCCAATAGCCGCGCGGCGGAAGACCGCGGTTAGCGGGCCAACCATTCCAACCAGTCATCCACATCTGTTGCAGACTCCTTTTAATGGAATCGAGCTGCATGGGAGACGATAGGCCGATACTTCCCACTCAGGGGAGCGTCGACCGCGTTCTCTGTGCCTCAATGATTAGTGCGAGATTCCTATGGCGAAGTTGACTTAGCACGAGATTCTACCACAAGTTAAAATTGAGATGGTGCGTGGGGGCGACCTTGCCAGCTGGCTGCTGGAACGCATCCAATCCTGGAGCTCCAGGCGTTGGTGGACAGATCTGCGCCGGTTGCACGCAACATTAATGATTGTTATGCATCAACCGAAGCGCAATGTACTTGAGACTCGACGAGCAATCGCGATACGGATTGCAGCGAAGTTCTTCTTAGCATTCGTAGTTAGCGTCCTGCTGGTCTTGCTTGTCGAAGCGATCGCGTTCCGTATTTCGTCTGTTCGTGCGTGGAGGCTGGGCGGACCAACAACTATGCTCGCCCAGGCTTGGTCTGACAGTTGGCGCTTCAGGTTTGGGTCGCTGCCTGATGATGGACCCGTCAGGGCACCTCTCATGCCACCTCATAATCAACAGCAAATACGAACATGGTATACCGCTCGACAAGCACGCCCAGCCGAGATGATTGACAGCAGCCCTGGCTTGTTGAGGTATGAACTAGGTTCCGGTCCGCCCGTCCCTATGTTGCCGCCAGTCCCCGAGCTCCTCAATCTGCGCGAACTCAGACTCGATCTCACCCCACCGATGGTTTTCGGAAGTGCGATGGTTTCGAGTGAGAATGAACTCTGGTGCATTGTAGATGTTGCCGTACCATTCCGATTTCGCCTTCGAGAATATACAGGTTCTGCTACTTCATTTCCTCCGGCACCCGGTGCAGCAGGATGGCGTACGCTTCGCTTCGACTCCAAGATGTTCGCGCACAATGTTGTTTTCTGGGCACTTGTGCTCGGTAGCGGTTTGTGTGCGCGAGATGTTTGGAATATCGTCGTTTTTCGTTCGTACCTCGAGCGCGTTCGACAGCGAACAGGCCGCTGCATCGGGTGTGGTTATGACCTGCGTCACATCAAAGGAGATCGTTGCCCTGAATGCGGGCTTACGAGCGTCAGGTAACACTCCTTAAGCTTGGTCCAGTCGCTCCTGGAAGATGGTAGCCGCTTGTCATGGCCGCTTCGATGTGCAATGATGCCGTGGATGAATGAGCCGCGCGGTGAATCTTCACGCTTGCGCCCGGTCGAAGTCTATGACTTCGACGATGCGCTGCCCGACGCTCCGGAATTGCCCGGCCAGGTGGTGGCGACGCAGACCGTTGATGAACTCATCGACAAACTCGCAGCCGACCTCGTGATTCATGCGGAGAACTGCGTGCGCCAGTTCGGCGATTTTCACCTCGCGCTCTCAGGGGGCACCTCGCCGATCCCGCTTTACGAGCGGCTGATGTACGACCCCAACTATCGTCGACTGCCGTGGCGAAGAACGCACCTGTGGATCGTCGATGAGCGCTGCGTGCCGTTCAGTGATGAACGCTCGAACTTCAAGATGATCAGCGAGATCATCGTCGATCACGCTGATATTCCGAAGGAGCAGGTGCATCCGATCTTTGCGACCTCGCCGACTGCTGATGTTGACTATGAGAAGACGCTGCGCGAAACGCTGGCGTGGCGCGAGAAGGGACAGGATCGGCTCGACTACGTTTCGCTCGGCATGGGAGCCGACGGCCACACCGCAAGCATGTTCCCCGTCGCCTCGGGAGGCAGGGCGGTGCTCGAGCGCGATCGGCTGGTGGTGCGAGAAGTCTCGAAGAGTGCGGAGCCGAACGAGCGGATCACGATGACGCTGCCGCTGATCAACGCAGCTCGCTTCATCGGCGTTCTGGTGACGGGTTCAAAGAAAGGGCCGATGCTCAAACGCATCGCGGAAGGTGATGAGTCGCCGGAGGAAATCCCCATCAAGGGCGTCGAGCCGCTCCAGGGTGAAATGAAGTGGTATCTGGATGGGGCGGCATGTGGGGCAGGGTGAGAAGCGAAGAGGCGAAGGGGCAGAGGGAAACGTCGAAACGTCGAAACATCGAAACGTCGAAAGAGAGCGACAGCCACCAGCCACCAGCCACCAGCCACCAGCCACCAGCCACCAGCCAATAGCCAATAGCCAATAGCCAGCAGCCAGCAGCCACTTGGCATCCGGCATTGAAGCGGCTATCCTCTTGGCCCCGCCAGATTGTGAAGTTTCTCACGAACCGGCCTGTGCGGCCTCGGCCTGCCGAGTTGCCTCGCTCAAGCCCTATGTGATCACCCAGAACCTCACCCCCAAGCACCACTCAGGACGCTCTTATGGCCACTACCGGTACGATCATTCAAGTCATCGGCTCCACTTTCGACGCTCAGTTTCCCGAAGACCAACTTCCTGAAATCTACAACGCCGTTGAATGTGAAATCGAGGTTGCAGGCGAGAAGATCAAGCTCGTCGGCGAGGTTTCCAAGCACCTCGGCGGCGGCCAGGTGCGTTGTGTCGCGCTCGCTTCGACGGACGGCCTGCGGCGTGGCCAGGCGTGTGTCGATACCGGCGCACCCGTGAAGGTGCCAGTCGGCGAGCCCGTTCTCGGCCGTGTGTTCAATCTGCTCGGCCAGCCCATCGATGAGCGCGGCCCGGTCAGCGCCACAAAGCAGATGCCGATTCACCGTGAGCCGCCCAAGCTCGTTGACCTCAACCCCAAGACTGAAATCCTCGCGACCGGCATCAAGGTCATCGACCTGCTCTGCCCGTTCGTTCGCGGCGGAAAGATCGGCCTGTTCGGCGGTGCGGGCGTCGGCAAGACGGTCATCATCCAGGAAATGATCGCCCGCGTTGCCCGTGAATTCGGTGGATATTCAGTGTTCGCAGGCGTCGGCGAACGAACCCGTGAAGGCAACGACCTGTGGCTGGAAATGCAGGAAGCGGAGTACACCGACGAGAACGGCAACACCGCGCATGTTCTCGATAAAGTCGCCATGGTTTTCGGTCAGATGAACGAGCCGCCGGGGGCGCGCCTTCGCGTCGCGCTGGCAGCGCTCACCATGGCTGAGGAGTTCCGCGATGCGTCAGGGAAGGAAACGCTTATCTTCGTTGACAACGTCTTCCGTTTCACTCAGGCGGGTTCGGAAGTGTCGGCCTTGCTCGGCCGCATGCCCAGTGCGGTGGGTTACCAGCCGACGCTGTCCACCGAAATGGGTGAACTTCAGGAGCGCATTACCTCGACGAGCAAGGGCGCAATCACGTCGGTGCAGGCAATCTATGTGCCTGCTGACGACCTGACCGACCCTGCCCCGGCCACAACCTTCGCTCACCTCGACGCCTTCGTTGTGCTTGAACGCGGCATTGCGGAGAAGGGCATCTACCCGGCGGTTGATCCGCTGGCTTCGACGTCTCGTATTCTCGAACCCTCGACGGTCGGCGAGAAGCACTACGCCGTCGCGCGCAAAGTTCAGTCGATTCTCCAGCGGTATCGCGATCTGCAGGACATCATCGCCATCCTTGGTGTCGATGAACTTGCGGAAGAGGACAAACTTACCGTGGCCCGCGCCCGCAAGATCGAACGCTTCCTGTCCCAGCCGTTCTATGTTGCTGAAGTGTTCACCGGCTTCCCCGGCGTGACGACACCGCTCGAAGACACCATCGATTCGTTCGATCGGCTGTGCGAAGGCGAAGGCGACGATCTGCCTGAGTCGGCGTTCATGTACGTCGGCACGCTCGATGACGCCCGCGCCAAGGCCGCCAAGATGGCTGCGGAAGTGTGAGAATCGTCGAGCGTTCGCAACACATACAGCCCACGGATGCTCATCCGTGGGTTTTTCAATGCAGCCGCTGCTATCTGCTCACTCCTCGACCATCGCCAGCACGCGCAGCACTTCGGCGACTGACCACGCCTGTGCGGGACATCCGCTTGGGCGGTGCGGCGGATCGCCGTCGTACACCTCTGCGATCTGGCCGGCACATGTGCCCTCGTCGCTCGCGTCAATAACCGCAAGCAGCGGCCGGATCACATCCATCACTTCGCGCTTGGCATCATCGGTGAGTCCGCCCATGCGCAGCGTCGCTTCGCAATATGGCCCGATGAGCCACGGCCAGACTGTTCCCTGGTGATATGCCGCGTCTCGAGCAAAGAGATCGCCTTCAAAGCGGTCCTTGTACGCGGGATGGGCGGGATCGAGTGTGCGCAGGCCGTACGGCGTGAGCAGCCGCTCCCTGACGACGCGCATGATGGACTGTTGCACCCGTGCATCGAACGGAGAAGGATCAAGACTGACGGTCAAGACCTGATTCGGCCGAATGGCGTCATCGCCGATCCAGTCGTCGCCGTTCGGGACCAGCACATCGAAGCAGCAACCGGTGCGCTGGCACCAGAACAACTCGCGCATCGAGCCGCCGGCGCGCTCGGCGAGTGCTTCGAGATCGCCCGCCTCGTTTCCGGATTCGGTCAATTGCGCCAAGACGCGCAGCGCATGATGCCAAAGCGCGTTGATCTCGATCGGCTTGCCGTGCCGCGGCGTGAAGGTGACGCCGTCGCGCTGCGCATCCATCCATGTCAGTTGCGTATTCGCATCGCCTGCCGCGATCAGCGCGTCATTCGCGTCCATGCGGATGCCGAAGTCCGTGCCCTCGCGGTACGCCTGTATGATCGAGCGACATGCAGCAATCAATTCGGCGCGTGACTTCGCGCCGGGCGAACGCATCAGCAATTCGCCGACGCTGTGAATGAACCACAAACTTGCATCAACGGTGTTGTAGTGCGCCGCGCCGCCATGGTCATCAAAGCGGTTGGGGAGAAGTCCGCTGCGCATGTGGCGGGCGAATGTCAGCAAACACCGCTCCGCTTCCGCGAACCGTCCGGTTGTCAGCAGCAGGCCGGGAAGAGAGATCATCGTGTCGCGTCCCCAGTCGGCAAACCATGGATAGCCCGCAATGATCGAGGTGGAATCGATCTCGCCGACGCGCCGCTTGACGATGAACTGTGAGCCGGCGCATTCGAGCCGCTCGCGCGGAGTTGTGGCGCTGCGTTCTGATGTTCCGGCTGCTTGAGCGTCTGGCGCTTCCCGGCGTGGAAGCGTCAGTTCCGCGCTGATCTCGGCACGCGGCTTCTCTTTGGTGAGCGTCACCTCAAACCGGCCGGGGGTGAAGACATCTTCGCGGAAGTCCTGGCCGCGCTGTCGATCGAGGACATACGAGAAGTTCCGCCACCAGTCATCACCGGGCACATAGATTCCATCGGTCTCGGCCGAGAGCATGAGATCAAGCGCGAGCCCGCCGCGCGCGGTGCGCACGCTTGTCGGGGTGTGATCGACGGCTTCAATCGACTCATCGCCTGCGCGATTGAGCGCATGAAAGTTGCGCAGACCCACGAGCGGCCTCATCCGGATCAGCGCGCTCACCGCGCCGCCGAGCAATTCGTGCGAAACGACCGCGCAGTTGCGCTGCGGCAGCAGCCGTAGCGTACGCCGCACCTCCGCGCCGTCGAATGAATACAGCCACTGGATGGCATGAGGCAGATTCACCGTCACCTCGCGGAGATGCCGCGCGCCGTGTGGGTGCGTGATCGGCTCCTCGCCGAAGTGCTGTGAGGAGAGCGCGTAGGTGCGCGGCTCGTCGCCCGGGGTGCGGACGATGTCGATGAGTTCAATGATGCTGTGCAGGGCGACGACGCGGCCGACAGGCGGCGATGCGGCAGCGATCAGCAGTCCGTGATAACGCCGCATGTTGATCCCCGGCAGCGTGCCCATCGCGAAACCGCCGACCCCATTCGTCAGCAGCCATTCCTGCCTGGAGTCGCTTGCGCCGGCGCGGCGATACGAGGCAATGAGGGCGGCATCCTGGTCCATCCGCTTGGCGTTGCCGGCAGGAGGCGCTGCTTACTGCCGCGCTGAGTTGAAGAGGTTCTCGAGACTGCCGCCGGTGCGCAGGAACATCATGTTGCGGCGTGCATCTTCGATCTCATAGACCAGCAGCACCTGCTCTCGTGAATCAATGACGTAGAGCAGCTTGTTGGCGTCATCGCTCCCACGACCGGAGTCGGCGGTGAGCAGTGTGTAGGAGCCGCGGGAGGCGGTAACATCGGCATGGGCAGCGTTGGCCCCGGCAGCCATTGGAAGCCGGCCCGCTTGCACGACCACCATTGCGGCGATGACAAATGCAGAGGCCCACAAAGCGGCTGCGCCAGGACTGAATCGAGTGCGAATGCGGCTGTGATGTGTCGTTTCGTTGACCATGGCGCGGGAAAGGTCGGGGTCAGAAGTCGGAGATCAAAAACCAAGGCGCTCAACGCGGCTGTTGTGGACGGCCGCGCAGGAATGATGCGGCATCAAGTGCGAGGTTGCGATAGGCGACGCCCGTCAGATCCTGCGCGTTCTGGTCATAGGTCACGACGACCATTTCCTGATTGATGGCATCCACGATGTACACCGCTGCGGCCCTCGTTCCGGGGGCCGGGCCGCCCACCATGATGTAGTCGCCTCGCGCTCGTGGCTGCGAATTCGCAGGCGCGGCTGAGCTGAACGTGACCGCTGCAAGAACCGCAAGCAGCAGTCCGTTGAGCAAGAGCAAGCCGCGAATAGTTCCGTGGTGTTTCATGATGTTACTCGCAATGAAACCTTCATCGGTGACAGTTGCACGCATACTCCTACAGCAGTGAACTCAGTCCTGGTGGCCGCGCTTTGAGGGCATGATGCTGACCGTGATCACGAGCACCAGCAGCAGCACCATGACGCCGTAGCCAATCGCAGCATGTGGTGAGCGCGACAGAGCCGGGACGGGCGGCGCGCCGGTGTCCTGCGCGAGCGCCGGCTCGGCGAAGAGCAGCAACGTGAACGCCGTCAGAAGAACATGAGTGCCGAGCAATCTGAGCATCTGCATGCCATCAGGATAAGCCAGCGGCGGCATCCCGGCAAGCGGGCGTCCGATCGCAAGCGATGACGTGGTGTGCCAGTTCTGAGGCCGATGGCCGCACGATCATCAATCGCAGATTCACCGACCCATGCCTGCCGCAAACAATCCCCGCTCATGCACCGCGCCGCCTATGGAACCCGGCCGCACCGAAAACGGTCGGCTGATCCGGTCGAACTGCTCACGCGGCACATGCAGCGTCCGCCAGCTCCTCGACCGCCTCACCATGGCCCGCCGGTATGCCGTGAGCGACACCTCCCGCAGGGCGTACCACCTTCCGCCAAAGGTGAAGACCTCTTCGAAGAGCGCATCAGGCGGCTGTTGGCGCAGGCAGTATGAGAATACGAATGTCGCCTCGAAGCCTTTGCCGAACAACTCCTGCCATTGCGTCAGTCCGTCCACATCGTCATCGGTGACCCACGACTCATATCGCCGCCTTGTTGTGGATGCTTTGGCAGCCGCGCTGCCGAACATGCGCCCTTTCACATCAATCAGCAGGTTGCGGCCGCTCGGGCCATACACAACGAAATCAAATGACTTGATCGAATGGGCACCGGCCGTGCTGGCGGGCGTCTCGCCGGCTTGCTTTCCTGCAGCCGCAGGCAGCAGCGCTTTCTTTGCTTCATCCACGGCAACATACGGTACGCGGTTGGCGCGCAGATAATGCTCAAAGGCCTGCTCGTAATGGAACCGCCGCTGCGCCACATGATGAGTATAACCCGGCCAGTGCCTCTCCGAGAAAACCGCGTTTCACCCGTCACCTGCTCTTTTGCCGTAGGTATCCGGCGGGTAAAGAGCGCCCTTGCGAGCCGGGGCGCCACGCATCGCTGAGACGACGGACTATCGTCTTTTCGTGGTCGCACCAAGTCGCCTTTCGTCGCCAGCTTCATCATCCGGGCCGCAGAACATGCGGTATTTCGCCCGGCGGATCTTAGTGACGGTGGCGATCGTCGCTGCGATGGTCATTCTGACTGCGCTCATCTGGTACACCTTCTGGGTGTGGTTGCTGGCGGCGGCTGGGGTTCTTCTGGCGGTCTTCCTGCGCGCGATCATGATCGGTGTGCGCAAGGTGACGCACGTCAGTGAGGGTTGGGCGATGGCGATGACGCTGGCGCTGCTTGCCTTCGCGATCGTCGGCATGGCGCTCTACGTGGCGCCGCGGCTGGCCGGCCCCATGACCGAGCTGCGCGAGACGCTCCCCGAAGCCATGAACACCTTTGCCGAGCAGGCCCGGCAATACGCGGTAATGGATTTCGTCCTTGATCGGCTCGGGGACCTTGAGAGCGAGGAACTGCGCCCGATGCTCGCAGCGCATGCGGCGACCTTTGTGTCCAACATCCTTTCGTTTGCGGTAGGCGTTTTTGTGGTCGCCTTCATCGGGCTCTATCTCGCCGTCAATCCGCGGATGTATGTTGAGGGGGTGCTCTATCTACTGGCTCCGCCGCGCAGGCCGCGCTTGCGCGAAGTGCTTTACCGAACAGGGCGCATGCTCATGTTGTGGCTCTTCGCGCGGATTGTGGCGATGGCGTTCGTCGGTGTGGCATGTGGCGTCGGGTTGTACGTACTCGGCGTGCCGCTGCCGTTTACGCTCGGGTTGATTGCCGGTGTGCTTGACTTCGTGCCCAACATCGGCCCGATCGCCGCAGCCGTCCCAGCCGTCCTCATTGCATTTGCGGAGCGGCCGAACCTCGGCCTGTACGTCATCATCCTGTACTTTGTCGTGCAGCAGATTGAAAGTTATGTCGTAACGCCGATCGTTCAGCAGCGTGTGGTGGATATTCCGCCGGCACTGACCGTCTTCGTGCAGGTGCTCTTCTTCGTTATGGCAGGCATTCTCGGGCTGTTGATGGCGATGCCCATTACTGTGGCTGTGATCGTCCTCATGCGCGAGCTGTACGTGCGCGACACCCTGGGTGACGTTGATGGTGAGCTGCCGAGCGAACCGCGTGAGCGGCCGGCTGCTCAGGAGCCGTCGCGAGCGAACGGTAAGATCGTGCGCATCGGCCCCTCCGCTGCCGCCGGCCGCTGATCGTCTGCTACGCTTTGCCGCGTGAGCAGCAAAGCAAGTGCATGTGATACGCGAATGGCAGTGGGGGTGATGAGCGGAACCAGTATCGACGGGCTGGATGCTGCTCTGGTGCGCATCAAGGGGAGGGGTCTTCAGATGGTTGCTTCCCTGGCTGGCCAGAAGAGCGTTCCCTTGGGCGAACTGGGGCAGCATCTTCGTGCATTGGCCGAACAGCAGCCGATGACCGCCGGCGAGATCGCGACGCTCGCCTGGGAGTTCGGCCGCCTTCATGAGAGCGTCATCATAGAGCTTTTGAATCAGGCGTCTGTCGAGCCACACATCATCTGCGTTCACGGTCAGACGGTGTATCACAAGCCGCCTGTCTCATTTCAACTCATCAACGCAGCGCCAATCGCCGCCCGCTGGCCGCGTGCAACCGTCATCAGTGATCTGCGCCAGCGCGACTTGGCGCAAGGCGGCCAGGGCGCGCCGATCACGCCTCTTGCCGACTGGATTCTCTTCAAAGATGCCGGTGCATCTCGTGCGATCGTCAACCTCGGCGGATTTTGCAACGCAACGATTCTCCCGGCGGCGCAGGACACTGATGATGAGCGCACCTCGCTCGATGCCATTCGCGGTTTCGACATCTGCCCCTGCAACCAGCTTCTCGATTGGATCGCGCGGAATCGTTTGGGTGCTGCCTTCGATAAACGTGGAGATGCGGCCATGCGCGGCCAACCGCATGCGCTGCTGCGCGAACGACTTCGAACGCGCTGTTCCGGCACACGCTCGCTTGGCACAGGTGATGAAGCTGTCGAAGTGTTGCAGCCGTTCATGCACCTCTCGCCCGAAGATATGCTGGCCAGTGTCTGCATGGCGATCGCCGACAATATCGCCAGTATGATCGGCGAGGTCGATCACGTGATTCTTGCCGGTGGCGGCACTCAGAATGAAGCGCTGGTCACAGCCATCCGGGACGCGCTCGAACCATGCAAGGTCATCCGTTCAGACGACCTTGGAGTTCCCGCCCAGATTCGAGAAGCGATCGCCATGGCTGTATTGGGCGCGATTCATAGCGATGGAATCTCGGTTACGCTCGCGCAGGTCACACATGGCCGTGTGTAGAACCTCTCCCATTGGCGAAGCCCGTCAATTGCATTGAACTTCCGAGCCAATACCACGACACTGATGCGCACAATGTGGCATGCCATTCCTCCGAAGACGGGCGGAAACTGTCGTCATCACCGGAGCCAGCGCCGGCGTCGGTCGGGCCGTCGCCCGGGAGTTTGCCCGGCATGGAGCGAAGATCGGCCTCATTGCGCGAGGTGAAGAGCGTCTTACGGCAACTGCCAACGAAGTCGAACGTCTGGGTGGCAAAGCGCTTGTTCTGCCGGCCGACGTTGCTGACTTTGATGCCATCGACCGCGCCGCTGAATCCATCGAGCGCCGCTTCGGCCGGATCGACATTTGGATCAACAATGCCATGACCAGTGTGTTCTCACCGGTCAGACAGATGCAGCCGGAGGAGTATCGACGCGTCACGGAAGTGACCTACCTTGGCTACGTGCATGGCACGCTTGTTGCGCTCAAGCGCATGCTGCCGCGCGATCGCGGAACAATTGTGCAGGTGGGATCAGCGCTCGCCTATCGCAGCATTCCGCTTCAGTCGGCCTACTGCGCCGCCAAGGCGGCCATCCGCGGGTTCACCGACGCGCTGCGATGTGAGCTGATTCATGATAAGAGTCGGGTTCACATTACGTCGGTGCATCTACCTGCGGTGAACACGCCTCAGTTTGATTGGGTGAAATCGCGTCTGCCGCGCCGCCCGCAGCCGGTGCCGCCGATTTATCAGCCGGAGGTCGCTGCCCGAGCCATTTACTGGACATCACATCAGCGCCGACGCGACTTGTATCTTGGTGCGTCAACGCTTAAGGCAGTCTGGGCCAACGTGGTGGCGCCAGGCGTGCTCGACAGAATGCTCGCCAGGAGTGGTTATGACAACCAACAGACACAAGAGCCCGAACGTCAGAACCGTCCGCACAACCTTTGGCGACCGGTTCCAGCCGATTTCAATGCCCATGCAGCGCACGGCCGATTTGATGACCAGGCGCGCACGTGGAGTCCGCAGTTCACCTTCGGCCTGCACGGTATGCCAGGCCGCGCGATCGCGCTTCTTGCGGGTGGCCTTGCCGCCTTCGGCATCGCCGCAATCCTGCGCAAACGCGCGAACAAAGACACGGCCGACGCGCCGCTGAGCTTTCCGGCCGGACGCCGCTCTCGCTTCACTCCGGCCACTCACCGCTGAATATTTCCACAGCCGGGCCGGTCTTGAAGACGTGGTTGCTCTTTTCATCCCAGCGCAGCGTGAGGTCGCCACCGGGAAGGTGCGCGAGCAGCGTGCGATTGGTGTTGCCCGTGAGCACGCCCGCGACGCACACCGCCGAGGCGCCCGTGCCGCAGGCCATGGTGATCCCGCTGCCGCGCTCCCACGTGCGCATCGTCACTTCATCCTTGGAATGAACGTGCACGAAGTGGATGTTCATGCGCTTGGGAAACGCTGCGTGACGCTCGAGCAGCGGTCCGATGACCGGCAAATTCACGTTGGCGATGTCCGGCGCATAGATCACCGCGTGCGGATTGCCCATCGAGACAAACGTCGCATCAAACCGCACGCCCTTGGCTTCAAGCGTGTGTGATGGCTTGCCGCCGTCAGCGCCTTCATCGAGCAGTTGCGCGCGATCAACCGGCACACTTTCAAGTTCCAGAATCGGCTCCCCCATGTCAACGGTGACTTCGCTCACCTTGCCGCCGTCATCAAGTTCATACTCGAGTGACAGCACACCCGCACCGGTCTGAACGCGCATCGGCCGCTCGGTGGCAAGGCCGCGATCATGCGCAAACTTGCACACGCAGCGGATGCCGTTGCCGCACATCTCCGATTCACTGCCATCAGCATTGAACATGCGCATGCGAACATGCGCATCGGTGCCTTCATCAGGCGGCATGACAAGGATCAGCCCATCCGCGCCGACGCCGAAGTGTCGATCAGCGATGCGCGTGGCAAGATCAGGAATGTCCGCAATCGACTCGGCAGGGCGCGCAAAGCCATCGACATAGATGTAGTCGTTGCCGATGCCCTGCATCTTCGTGAAGCGGATCATGCGCGAATGATATGCAACCGAGGTGGAGCCGAGCGTTGCGCGCCGCTGCGAACAACAGATGAGAATAGCCGCGTGCCGGAAGGCCGCGGTTGGGTCCGCAGCCGCGGCGCAGTACAACCGCGGGCTGCCGCCACGCGGCTAGAGGACGAATGAAAGTCGTCCATCTGCGTGTATCAGCGTCTATCTGCGGTTGCAAATCTGCAGCGCGACACGCTTCATCCCCAGTTCGCAAGCAATATGAGCAGGTCGGCGACGCCGACGGTGCAGTCGCCATCGAGATCGCCGAAGCACATGCTCTTCCCCGGCGTGCAATCATCGCATGAACCCCACGCGCCGAGCAGCAGCAGCAGGTCCTGTACGCCGACGGAGCCATCGCCATCAAGGTCGCCGGGGATGGGCGATGGGCATTCGTCAAGGAACTCGTTGCCGCCGAGGTCAGTCCAAAAGAAGCCGTCGACATCGTCAGGCGCATTCTCACAGAAGAAAGAGTCTTGTACAGTGGCGTGCACCGTCCAAATTGCCCCGCCTTGGGCGGCAGAGTTCTCGATGAACGTACAGCCCTCGACGCTAAGCACGCCGCCACCGAAATGTCCTATAGCGCCTCCTTGACCGATCGCAGAGTTATTCTTGAATGTGGAGTTCGTGACGTTGATGTCGCCACTTGCAGTGAGTGCGGATTCCACTGCGTGTCCGACGAACTCACAATCAGAGATGGTTGCCGTCGGCGATTGCGGGCTCACATCGATTGAGATGCCGCCGAGCGAGTTGTCGACGAACGATGATCCGATCACGCTAAGGGCTGCCCCTGCGCCGATGGTTCCGATCGCAGTTCCGTCATTGTCGGTGAAGGTGCATCCTTCCACCGAGACATGCCCGCTGGATCGAATGGCAGCACCTGGCACAAGAACCTGCTGGTTCCCTTGGAAATGGCAGTTGACGAAGCTGGCCTCGCTGTGTCCTTGGACGAATGGTTGGCCGAGCAAGAACACGGCACCGCCTTGCGGCTGTACGTTCGGATTTGCGATAACCGCGCCGTCTTGAAACAGGCAGTCTTTGAACTCGGCATGCGCATTGAGGTTGATGTTCGCCGCATGGCCTTGCGCACCCCTATTTTCCGTAAAGGTGCACTGTTGGAACACGGCGGGTTCGAAGTCCAGATTGCCGGCAACGGTCACCGCGCCACCGAGATCTGCAGAGTTGGCTGTGAACTGGCAGTTCATGAATTGAGCAGTTGCATTCAAGAGAAGAACTGCGCCGCCGATTGAATACAATTCTGGCGCTGCGCCTTCATTTCCCGTGAAATGACACGAATCTATAAGCGGTGATGCGTTGTTGCGCGCCACGAGGCCACCACCAGCGCCACTGACATTTCCTTGAAAATGGCAATGCGCGATGGTTGGGCTGCTACCGGAGACGAATGCGCCACCACCTTCAAGCAAGATCTTCACACTCGTCCCCTCGCCACCGGTAATCGTAAACCCCTCCAGCACCGAGTCACGTCCCTCTCCACTAACGAATGTGACCACGCTCACCGGCTGGGGCAACGTCGAAGCGTCGATCGTCGTCACCTCGCGACCGCCGCTGCTGCGCACCGTGATGGCCTTGCCGAGGAAGTTGATCGCTTCGTGATAGGTTCCCGGCGCGACGACGATTTCATCGTCATCCGCTGCAGCATCGATCGCTGATTGAATGGTCCTAAAGTCGGCGGGGACATGGAGGGTGTCGGCGAGAGCCGATCCGTCGAGGAGAAGGATCGCCAAGGCGGTCGCGGCTGCGCAGATGCACGGTCGCCAGGCGTTGAAGCGGATACATGCGTACATCTCTGCCTCCTGTGTCAACTGGGTACAACGTCCGCACAACGGTCAAAGAGACCACCCCGCCATTGGTAGTTACGCCAGTTTGCCGGCGATCTTGCGCAGCGCAGTGAAAAAACTTCGAGATTGGAACCGCAGATACACGCAGATGAACGCTGATCAGGATGAGTAGCGCCAGAAACAGCCGCGTGCCGGAAGGCCGCGGTTCGGTCGCTGCCGCGGCGCAGTACAACGGCGGGCTGATGTTCACCCGCGCCAAAGGGCCACGCGGCTATGGAACTCATCCCCAGTTCGCAAGGAGCGCCAGCAGGTCGGCGACGCCGACGGTGCAGTCGCCATCAAGATCGCCGAAGCACATGCTCTCGCCGGGCGTGCAGTCATCACACTCACCCCACGCGCCAAGCAGCAGAAGAAGGTCGGGCACGCCGACGGAGCCATCGCCATTCAGGTCGCCGGGGATGGGCGATGGGCACTCGTCAAGGAACTCGTTGCCGCCGAGGTCGGCCCATGGGCCGTCGATGTTGTCGGGCGTGTTCTCGCAAAAGAGAGTTGATTGAAACGACATACCCCATGACTGGTGAAGTAAGGCCACACCGTTGCCACCATTGCCTGCGATGACTGAGCCAGTAACGACCAGCGTCCCTTGCTCAAGTGCGATCCCACCTCCTATCAATGCCCCGTTATGTTCGACCGTTGAATCGATGATTTCAAGCGACCCAGACCCGCCAGCTCTTCGTAACGCGCCGCCGGCTCCATTCCGCGCTACATTACCTTCGAAGCAGCAATTCGTCACCACAGCGCTCGCACCAGTTAGGCTCAATCCACCGCCGTCTGATGTAGCTACGTTGTTTAGGAAGGCAGATTCGGCAATTATCAGTTCAGTCGCCGATCCGCTGCCTATCGCCCCTCCCCATGTGGCAGCGTTTTCCTTGAACATACAGCCCTCTACAAGCAGACTCGCCGCAGATGTGCCGATCGCCCCTCCCGTCTGCAGAGCTACGTTGTCACTAAACTCGCAATTCACGATCGCGACGGTGTGAACGTGATCATGGGCTTGCGCGATGGACACTCCTCCGCCAGAGAGCGCTGTGTTTCCTTTGAATTGACATTGCTTGAAGCTCCCTCCGGCGTTGTGTATTGGCGATCCTCCACCTTGAGCGCGGCTGATATTGCTATTGAAGACGCACCGATCAAATAGAAACGGCACGGGTGCGTGCGTCCTCGTTGTTTAGGCAAGAAACTGCTGCCCCCACATCGGCAATATTGTCGGAGAACACCACATTCGACGCGTGCACGACCGAAGCGGATGCGAAGTGAAGTCCGCCGCCTCCAGATATGAAATCAGTATCAGGCACAGTGTGATTGCCGTGGACGAAGCACGATTCCATTGTGAGGGCTGCTTCGTTTACCACTGCAAGTCCGGCGCCAAGCACTGCTGAGTTCCCGGCGATGACGCAATTGCGAATGATTAGCATACTTCGGTTCACATACACTCCACCACCCCGCTCGAAGAAGTAAGGGACAGTCGGGGTGCCAGTGCCGCCGGAGATCGTGAAACCCTCAAGAGTTGTCCCCTCGGGCTCGCCGCTCGCAACCGTGACTACGCTTACGTATCCGGCAAGAAGAGACGCATCAATGGTAGTAACCTCGGCCCCGCCGCTGCTGCGCACCGTGATGGCCTTGCCGAGGAAGTCGATCGCCTCGTGATATGTGCCCGGCGCGACGAGGACTTCATCGCCATCCGCTGCAGCATCGATCGCTGATTGAATGGTCCGAAAGTCGGCGGGGACATGGAGGGTGTCGGCGAGAGCCGATCCGTCGAGGAGAAGG
>CAZFZT010000003.1:0-2609 GCA_964523675.1 uncultured Isosphaeraceae bacterium | reverse complement strand
CTTGCGCAGCGCAGTGAAAAAACTTCGAGATTGGAACCGCAGATACACGCAGATGCCACGTGGCCGTTGAACTTAGCCCCAGTTCGCAAGCAACATGAGCAGGTCGGCGACGCCGACGGTGCAGTCGCCATCAAGATCGCCGAAACACATGCTCTTCCCCGGCGTGCAATCATCGCATGAACCCCACGCACCAAGCAGCAGCAAGAGGTCCTGTACACCGACAGAGCCGTCGCCATCAAGGTCGCCGGGGATGGGCAATGGGCACTCGTCAAGGAACTCGTTGCCGCCGAGATCAGTCCAGGGGCCTTCGATGTGATCCGGATCGTTTTCGCAGAAGACCGTTGACTGGAACAGCAGTTCACCAAATGTACCGGACTTTGCGGCACCTGCACCTGAGTCAGCGCTGTTGCCAGAAATTGTGCTGTTTGTCACGGTCAATGTGCCTGCCTGATGCTGGATTGCGCCGCCGACCACCGCCGAGTTGCCGTCGATCAGCGTGTTCGCAATCGTGACCGTCCCTCCGCCGATTTTGACCACGCCGCCTCCACCGCCTGTTTCCGACGTTGCCGCATTGTTTCGGATGTGCGTGTCTTGAATTGAACCATTCCAGATGCGGATCGCGCCGCCTGACGATGCTTGGTTCTCCTCGAATGTGCAGTCAACAATGTTCGCTACGCCATCAGCAGAAATCGCCCCTCCAGTAGCCGCCGAGTTTGCTGCGAACAGGCAGTCCGAGAGGTTTAGGTTTGCGCCAGCGACGGAGAATCCGTAGCGGATTGCCCCGCCACCTTGGCTATCGCTTGTTGTGTTCTCAAGAAAGGTGCAGCCAGTGATCGTAACGAACCCACCTGAACGAATTGCGCCAGCACCGATGTTCTTGTCGAAAGTTGAATTCGCAATGTTCATCACATTGTGCCCGGCACTGATGCCACCAACATTTTCCTCGAAAGTGCAATTGTGGATCGTGGCTGAGCCGGAGCATTGAATTGCGACGGTCGGATTGCTGCTGAAGGCACAGTTGTCGAACGTAGCGGATGCCGGTGTGCCGGGCGGCCCACCATATATCTGTACTGCGCCGATGCCATTGTTGCCCACAACTGAATTCTGTTGGAACGTGCAGGCGATGAATTCGGCAAGGCCGCCCGTATTGACGCTGACAGCGCCGCCGGACGGCAGCACCGCAGTGCCATGAGCGATGTTGTTGATGAACAGACAATTGTCTACAACAACACCACCTGCTTCAGCATTCGCTGACGTTAGCAGGCCCCCGCCGTAGTTGGCATTGTTCGAGTCAAACGTGCAGTTTGCTATCACTGCTGTGGAGCCGCTTGTGATCATCGCGCCTCCACCCCCAGTAAACGATGCAGAGCTCTCGTTATTGACGAAGACGCAGTCGTCGATGAGCGGCGATGCGCTCGAAACTGCTGCAAGGCCGCCGCCATACTGCCCTTCATTCTGACTGAAGCGGCAATTACGAACTGTTGGACTGCTCCCTGAGATGAACGCGCCACCTCCGTACAGGATGTTGTTGGCAACTGTCCCCTGCCCGCCGGTGATCGTGAACTCCTCAAGCACCGCATCGCGCGTTTCGCCGCTCGCGAACGTCACCACACTCACCGGCTGCGCCAGCGTCGAAGCATCGATCGTCGTCACCTCACGCCCGCCGCTGCTGCGCACCGTGATCGCTTTGCGAAGGAAATTGATCGCTTCGTGATAGGTTCCCGGCGCGACGACGACCTCATCGCCATCCACAGCCGCATCGATTGCCGCCTGAATTGTGGCGTAGTCAATTGGCACATGCAGCGTGTCGGCGAGTGAAGCAGCATTGCAAACGGCAATGACGCACATTGCCGCGACAAGTCGGACGCTGCGCATCGCAAACTGGTGAACGGGAAACATCGACATCATGAGGCACCTCCCTGAGAAGTGGCGAATGGATGAGATGGCCCCAATTGTGACGCCTGTCTTGGGCCGTTGCAAGCCGAAAATGGCGAATCAGCGTCCTTTGCCGAGCGAAGAGCCAGTCCCGAGGCCGCGCGAAGCCGCGAGCGTCTACCGCACGCTCAGCTCGTAACTCAGCGCGTTCGTGTCCTTGTCGCGATTCCACTGGAGCGTGATCCGGTGCGGGCGCAGGTACTCGGTGGCGAGGATCGACGGCGTCGGATTCTCCTCCTCGGCCTTGCGCTCGCGCAGAGACATGCCTCGTCGCAGGGGCGGCTCCTGAAGTGCAAAGATGGGCTGCTTCCGCGCATGTTCATCCATGGGGATCGTAAACATCTCATCATCCGCAGCATCGAGCACTGTCGGTATGCCGTGGCTTTGAAGGACGTATTTGAAATCGATCTCCCGCAGTGCTTCCTTCAGCTCGTCGATCGACTTTGGATAGATCTTCCGCCTCGAAAGTTCAAGCAGACCCTGAGCCAGAAAGTCAGCTCGTTCCAGTGCGGTGACGAAGGCGCTGGGCCGGGCATCAATGATGTATTCCTTCCATCGCCGCTCGAACGCATCGAAATCGTCAGTGCCGAACGCTTCGATGAACGCCTCTTCAGAGGGTAGCGCTCCTGCCATGAGGCGGAGATATCGCTCGAAGGCAGCGACGTAGCGGCCGC
>CAZFZT010000002.1:93880-101374 GCA_964523675.1 uncultured Isosphaeraceae bacterium | reverse complement strand
GGGCCGTCCTTTGGCCGAACGCATTCTTCGACCTCTTTGACCTTGCGCGGCCGATTTATCCCGGCATGCAGCGATGCCGATGCTCGGCGGAGCGCTCATGACGCTATTCGTCCCCTGGCTCATTCTGATCGCACCGCGCTTCCGAACTGGAGCCCCCGCACCGCCGCACCATCTATAATCGCGGCCCGTGAGTTTACCTGAACGCCGCATTCGCAAACCGATCATCATCCTCGGCTGCGCCCGCTCGGCGACGAGCATGATGGGTCGCATCCTCTCGCGCCATCCCGATGTGGCGTACTGGGTCGAGCCGCGCCCGATCTGGATGCACGGCAATGCGTACCGGAGCGATGATGAACTCGGGCCGGAACGACTGAGACCGCGCATCGCGAACTACATCGATCGCACGTTTGCGTCGTTTCTCTCTGAGCACGGGCGTGATCGATTTGCAGAGAAGACGCCGAGCAATTGTCTGCGAATGCCGTTTATTCACGCGCTGTATCCGGATGCGCGCATGGTGAACATCATTCGAGATGGCCGGCTTGTGGTTCGGTCAATGCTGCAGATTCAGAAGTCGCCTCCGAATCCCGGGCTGGTGCGCAAGCGATTGCGGCAAACGCCGCTGACCGACTGGCCGGCGTACGTACCGATGTTCTTCCGCACGGTGTGGCGGACGAAGGTTCTGGGCAAGCCATCGCGCTACTGGGGGCCGCGGCCGCGCGGCTGGCGGGACTGGCTCGACCTGCCGCGGCACCTGATGGTCGCCGAACAATGGAAGGCGATTGTTGCGAAATCGGTCGAGGACGGGCATTCGTTGTTGGCTGAGAACTACCTTGAATTGCGATATGAAGAGTTGATGTCGAAGCCAATGGAAGTAATCGGTCGAGTGCTGGACTTTGCCGAACTCCCTCACGCCGAGCCGGTGCTGGAGTATACGAGGGGGCACATTGATCCCACGCGAAAGTCGAAGTGGAATCGCACACTGACCGATGAAGAGGAAGCCGAGGTGCAGGCATGTCTCGCGCCCCTGTTGCGCGAGTTGGGTTATCCGGAGCACCTCGATCAACCGGGCAGCACGCCGGTGAAAGCAGAGAGTCGATGAGCGGCGAGAAATCAGTACAATGCGAGGAGATCGACCTGCGCTTCGAGGACTACAGTCGGCGGTACAACTTTCAGAACACGGCCGCGCGCAGCCCGTTCTTCACATCACTGCTCGTTCAGGAACTTGACTCGCGCAGCCAGCCGCGCCGCGCACTCGACATCGGATGCGGCCGCGGCATGGCGCGCAATGTGAAGTGGACGAGACTCGTCCGGCAGCATGTCGATGAGTTCTGGGGAATTGAGCCGGACGAACAGGTCTGGCCGGAGGAGGGCCTCTTCGATCACTTTCAACATGCGATGATGGAGACGGCTGAGTTGCCGGAGAACCACTTTGACCTGGCGTACTCCTACATGGTGATGGAGCACGTCGCGGAGCCGGAGCCGTTTCTGCGGGCCGTGCATCGCGCCCTCAAGCCGGGCGGTCGGTATTACTTCATCACGCCGAACGGTCGGCACTACTTTGCGCTGCTCACGCGGGCACTGAAGCGTCTGAAACTCGAGGAGATCGTTCTCCGCGTTGTCATGGGGAGCGCGACAGAGGAGTATCACTATCCGGTGCAATACCGTTGCAACTCGGCGAAAGCCATCGAGACCTATGCGTCAAGCGTCGGCTTCCTTCAACCGCAGTATGTGTACGTCGAAGAACGGGGCCCAGAGGGTTATCTGCGTGGACCACTTCGCCCTCTGCTGCACGCAATGAACCTGAAGCGACGGTTCCGGCACGACAAGCATTGTCTGCTGAACCTCGTGGCTCGGCTGGAGAAGCCGAAGTGACCGTAGGATCAGGGTCACAGTGCCGATGCCCGTGGAGCGGTGATTAGCGATTCATACAATTGCTCGATCTGATCGACGTAGCGGTCCCAATTCCACTTGGCGGCCATCTCCTCCTCCGCTGCGCGGCCCATCACTTCCGCCTGATGCGGATCATGCAACAGCAGCCGCAGCGCAGCCGTGGTTGCCTCGACATCTCCGGGCGGAACGAGATAACCGGACTGTTCGTGCGACACTAGGTCACTTGCCGACTCCACATCGCTTGCCACCACCGGCACACCGGCCGCCAATGACTCAGCGATGGCAAGTTGCGGCTGCATCGTAAACCGTCGAAACGGCATCACAGCGCATACCGCCTCGTGGATCAAACCCGCGAGTGAGACACCCGGCGGATACGGAAAACGGTACACCTGCACGTTCGCGTGTTTCTGCTGAAGTTCATCAAGCCCCGGTGTCTCCTTCAATTGTGGCCGCACCGCAAAGGTAAAGGTCAGATGCGGGAACTCACTTGCGAGCGTATCGAATGCCGCAATCGCGACATCCGCGCCCTGCCATCGTGTGAGATCGCGCCAGAAAAGAACGCGATGCTTGCGAACTGCTTCAGAACCGGTCCCCCCCGCTGCCCCCTCTCGCTCGGCCATCCACTCCTGACGAAAGTCGCGCACCAGACCATGACGCAGCACATGCGGTTTCACCCCATACAAACTACAGGTCTCTGCCACAAAGTTCGTCGCGGTAATGATCGGGCCAGCCCGGCGAAGGAGAAAACCGGAGCGAAAGCCGCCGCGCGTCAGCGGCCCGAAGAGCGATCCCACCGTCGGCACGCGCAGGCCGACGAGTTTCACAATCGCCCCGAGTTGCACCGTGCGCGGTTGGCCCGAGAAGTGCATGATGTCGAATCCATGCTTCTCTGCGATACCTTTGATCTGGCGCACTTGTCTGAGAAAGCGGAGCGGGTACACCCCTTCCACAGGCGGCCGCTTCTTCTCGAGTGAGCCAAGCCGCCTCCGACTGTCAAGCACGTAGTGTACGTGTGCGTTGTCCGGCATGCACCACGGCAGGACGCGGTCATCACCAAACTCGTTGGTAATCAGATGCACTTCATGGCCCCGCTCTCCGAGCAGTTGCAGCGCGTGGAGCGGAATCTGAATGTGACCTGAGACGTTGCGCTCGTAGCCGCGCAGCCGCGAGACGACCGAAACGAAGTAGCCGATCTTCATTCCGCCGGCGCTCCGTCATTCTTTCGCAGGAGAACATACGTGCGGGCGCACAACCGCGGAAGCAATCTGCTGAGTGCTCGATCCATGGTCGCCACCAGCGGGAGTAGGAAATCCGGCGTGAGGTGATACGTCTGGATGCCGAGGAAGAAGCATCCCCGGAAGCCCAGAACTCGGCAGCCGTGCGAACGTGCTTGAGCCGCTACTTCGGAAGGCCGCAGTCGCGTCGTCTTCTTTCGGGCCGCCCCGATCCGCGGGCGATAGTGATTGACAAACTCAATCAACAGACGACCTCCGGGCTTGGCGATACGAATCATCTCGGCGACCGCACGAAGCGCGTACTCTGGCGACTCCGTCTGGTTCAACAGACGGATCGAGTAAACGAGATCAAATGTCGCATCTTCATGCGGCAGTTTCGCCGCCTCCGCCACCTCAAGCCGTACGCTGGCCTGATCCCCGCCCAACTTCGCGCGAAGCATTTGAAGCATATCAGGCGAGGCGTCGGCCCCTTCCACGTCGTACCCCTTCTCCCGAGCCGCCATGAGCAGCCGCCCGGTTCCGCAACCCACCTCGATGGCCCGCCCGCCCTTCGGCATCAGTTCAAGTGCTACTCTAAGTTGGCCGAACTCGGCAGCATGAATACGCTTCCCTGCTTCATGGGTGAAGCGCCTCTCGTCGTACACCTGTGCCTGCTGCTGGTTATATGCTGTTGCCGCTGCGGGATCGGTCATCAGGGAAGTTCATCCTCTTGAGGCGTCCAATTGGGGGTCCGATTGTAGCGGGCCATCCCGCACTACGAAACTTCCCGGCCGGTCCCGTCGTACTACCGAACTCGGCCACTTGTTCGTCTACCAGACTTCCGCATCTGCTCATCATGCGTTTTCCAGACTTCCTTATCATCGGAGCCATGAAAGCCGGCACGACCTCCCTGTATCGTGACCTGCTTGAAAACCCGGCGATCTACATGCCGGACGTGAAGGAGCCGAACTCACTCTGCCGAGATCAGGTGCTGGAGGCCGATGGCCTTGCCGAGTATGCTGCCCTGTTTGAAGCAGCTCGACCCAGCCAGAAGTGCGGCGAAGCGTCGACGACGTACACGAAGCTGCCCGATCGAACGGGGGCGGCTGAACGGGCAAGAAAAGTCATCGGCCCGAACCTGCGGGTGATTTACATCGTTCGCGAGCCGGTGGCGCGGATCATCAGCCATCACTACCACTCCTACGTTACCGGGCTCTTCGGTCCGAATATCGACGAGGAGATTCACCGCCAGCCATCGCTGCTCAACTACACGAAGTATGCGATGCAGGTGACTCCGTGGATCGAGCTGTTTGGACACGAAAATGTGATGATCGTGAAGTTCGAGGAGTATGTGGCACGGCGGCGTGAAGTCGTGGCCAAGGTATCGGAGTTCATCGGCGTCGAGCCGCGACCAGACCTTATTGACTTGGCAAAGGTGTACAACAAGAGCGACGGCAAGCCGGTGCGGGTCGAATTCTGGCGAGCGGTGCGTTTGAGCCGAACTTATCGGAAAGTTATTGCCCCTCTGCTTCCTCGTCATCTACGAGATCGGATTCGCGACGCAGTGCATCCCAAGGCCCCTCCTCGACCGGACCCGCCGTCGGATGCCACGATCAGGTTCATCTATGCGAGCCTCGCAATGGATCAGGCGACCTTTGGCCGCATCGCAAGGTCGCATTCACCCCTCTGGCCGGTTCCTGACCTACGCCAATCGCAAGAGACAACCACACAGCTCTCCTGATCCGGCCGATACGCATTATTCCGAACCCAAACAAGTGCTTTTACGAACTGAACGTGCATGTCTTTACTCGTCGCCTACTACCTGGTCGCACTTGCGTTTGGCGTCGCTGGATTGATCCTTTGGCAGTATTGGCGCGGCACACATGACCTGCTGAGCCTGCGGAACGTGATCCTCGTGGGTTTCACCGTCTTTCAGTTGACGGGTGCGGCCCTTGACATCATTCTTGGCGCGCCTCGCGGAGCGTTCACTCTGGAACGACTCGAATCGACAAGCGTCATCTATGGGGGCATGGCGACACTAATGCTTGCGCTGTTTCTACTCTCATACCACAAGGGATATATAGCAAGCGGGCTAGGGGCGAGGATGCCGACCGCTCGCGCCCTGCCAAGTTTGACAGCGCTGTGGACGATCGCGGTTGGAACTACCGCGATGGCTGGGTTTTTGCGTTTGGGACTCGTTCCAATTCCGCCCCAGATCGGTCAAATTCTCTCCGTCACCTTCGGAGCAGTTGCATGTGGCATTGTCGGTTGGATATGGGCCCCTCGTCTATTCAACCCAATCGTTCTTGTAGGCGCGGGAGTCATCGTGCTGGCTGTGTTCGTGATCGTGACAACGGGCAGCTTCGGGCGACGCCCGCTCATCGCCATTTGCGGCGCTTTGGTTTGGGGGATGTACTACTCCCACTTCCGCTACATGCGACCAAGTTGGGTACTGCCGCGGTTTGCAGCGATCGCCGCCATCCCCGTGATTGTCGTTGCTTTGTTCACAAGCGCCCGAACGAATACGGAGAAAGGGCGCACAGGCTTTGAGCAGATCACTGCGATTGCGCAGCGCGGCGACCTGAGTGACGGGCTGTACCAACTCGCTGCCGGACAGGGCGCGGGCGCCATCAGCATGTGGTTGATCGAGCAGTATCCGGCTTTCGGCCAGGGACGCTTTGAATCACGGCCCTTGTTTTCCGTCTACTACTTCATGGTCCTGCCCATCCCTCGGGCCATTTGGACGGGAAAGCCCCAACCGCTCAGCCAGCAGCTGCCTCACATGGCCGCGGTCAGTCGGGTGAACAGAGACAGGCTCACGCTCAGTGCGGGAGTCATCGGCCATGCAGCGGCAGAAGGTGGCTGGTTTGCCTTGATCGTCTACGCAATCTTGGGAGGACTACTCATCCGCTTCTTCGATGAGATTGTGAGGCACAATGCATGGAGTCCGTTCGTCGTGCTTGCGGTGGGTTCGACACTTGGACACCTCCTGGGCATTCCTCGAGGCGAAACCGCTGTGATGGCGATGCTATTCGCCCTCGGCTCCACATTAACCTATGGCTGTATGGTCGTGCTCGGCAAGCTATTGGAGAGAGTGTATGGCACCCCTCCGGAACTCTACGAAGGTGAAGGTGAGGCAGACGGGCATTACGAAGAGGAATGGAATGACTCATCTGCACATCAGAGCGCCATACACCATGTCTAAGCACTGTGCGGCCCGGCAATGTCACGGCCGTTTTATCTCCAATTCCGCTGCGCCACTCGAATCTTTCTACGGCCATGGCCTCTGAACTCAAACGTGGCACCATCCGCATGAGCGCGAATTATGCGCGGCTGGCCTCGACGCTGATCATCGGCATCGCGTTTCTGCCGGTTATGCTCCTCGGGCTGGGCCACGAGGGCTATGGCCTCATCGCGCTCCTCGGCTCCACCATGGGCCTTGCCGAAATGTGCCGCGGCATTGTCCGTGCCAGCATGAAGCGCGAACTCGGAACCGTCTATCACTCGGGCGACTCCGACGCATTTCAGGACGCCTACAACTCCGCCGCGCTCATCTCCGGAACCCTCGCGCTCATCACGATCGTCCTATTCACGATTGTGTATTCCATACTGCCGATTCTGAAGGTACCCGTGGAGTTGTTCCACGCAGCCCAGTGGCTCGTCATCGCGAAGGGTCTGTATTCCACCCTCATTGTGCTGCTTGGACCAGCGTTCAACATGTACCAGATCTCCGAGCGAATGATCCTCTACAACTTGTGGATCGTGCTCGACCGGGCGACTGATTTCATAGCTGCGGTGATCCTGTTCGTGCTCCTGGGAATGCGGGATCCCGCTGAGGGTATCGTCGCGTATGCGTGGCTCTCGTCCGGAACCGGCATTGCGGTGCTGCTCTTCGCTGTCGGCCTCATCATGGTGCTCGACCGTCGCATGGTGCCCGACTTCTCGCGCATCAGCATGGCGGAAGTGCGAAAGATGCTGCCCACCATGGGCTGGAACACCGCCGTCGTAACGATCGGCGGTCTTCACATCCGGCTCGCACAGTTCATCATGAACCTCTTCTTCGGCGTCGTCGGCAACTCGATGTTCGGCATCGGCGTCCGATTTTCAAGTTATGTGCGAATTGCTGCGTTTGGCTCCACTGATGGCGTCGAAGTTGTCTCTGCGCGGCTTTCATCACAAGAGAGCCGCATGACGGTTCCACAATTGGTCGGTTACACCACCCGGCTCCAGGCGTCCATTGCCGTTCCCGCAGCACTTGTCGTTTTGATCCTCGCTGGTCCCATCATCAATGTGTGGATCGGGTGGATTCCCCGCGCCGTTGAGGATCCCTCTGTCATCCCCGCTGCTGTTCTCATCGCAAAGGTACTCGTGCTCGGCATGATGCTGCGCG
>CAZFZT010000002.1:73442-93870 GCA_964523675.1 uncultured Isosphaeraceae bacterium | reverse complement strand
CTCTACGGGGCAGGCCATGTCCGCGCATACGGCCCGGCGGTCATCATCGGCGGCATACTCAACCCCTTGCTTGCAATCGCCTTGATCCTGTTCCTTCCCGGCTCATCGCGTTATCAAGGCGCTGCGTGGGCATTCAGCATGACAGGGTTCCTTGTCAACTTCGTGTGGGTGCCGCGCATCGCAGCGCAGTGCTTGAACATGAGAGTGATTGATATCATCGGGCCGGTCGCGCGCCCAGCCATTGCAGCAGGAATAGCAAGCGCCGCCCTCTGGCTGCCGTATCTGCTTGACCGAGAGGATTCGATCGTTGCTCTGCTCATCTCGCTCGCGCTCTTCGCAGCGATTCACGCCTCAATGTGCTGGCTCTACGTTCTTGCACCAGCCGAACGCGAACGGCTCATCGGCGTACTGGCCCGCCGCCTCGGCATGAGCCGCCGCGTTGCCGCAGGGCTGTAGGTTGAACGACTCAGCAAAGATTACTGCGGCTTACTCTGCCGCTCGTTTCGCGATTTCCACGCCTGCACCAGAGCCAGAAATTCCGCATCCAACGATTCGTCCATCAGGAAGATCGTGAACCCCTGTTGCAGCCGTTTCGTGATCTGCTCCGCAAGGTAGCGCTTGCGCTCTGGCCCCTTCTCCGGTACTTCATCGTCTCGATTCTGATGGCCGCTGATGATGGCGATGATCTCCGTCTCCTTCGGCAACGGCAGCCAGTGGTCACCTCGCAGATCGTTGGAGTTGTAGATAAACCGATCGAGACAGGTGCTCGCAATCCGCCGCGCTGTTGCCAGGTCAATCTCACCGTCGGTATCCGGAACGCGCGGCACGGCCTCCATCACGATGTACGCTCTCCCCCGAAACTCCTCCGCCAGACGCGCGAACTCATCTCGTACTGATGTCCCTGATGAAGCGTCGAACCAGATCTCCTTGACGCCGATCTCGATCAGCGGCTCGATGATCCCGTCAATCATCACCTTGCGATGGCGCGGGTTGTCGTAATCAAAAAGTTCGATCGGCTCGACATCGTCCACCATCACCGAATCGGTCACCTGCGGCACTTTGCTCGAGGTGTACACCCCCACCGTCACACCCGCTTCATTGAGGCGCTTGACCATCGCTTCAAACGCACGCCGTCGCTCGGGCGGCATCGCGCCGAGCACAGCCGCCGAGCGCGTCATGCCCTTGTAATCCCAGCCGTTGATCATATGAAAGACGATCCGAGCGTTGCCGGTGATCTCGTGCAATCGCAGCGCCCGCTCTGCATGACGATTGAAGAAGCCGTTTGGATCGCGACGAAGTTCATTGGCGACGCGCACCGGATCATGCGCAGGTCCGGGCGCCCCACCGCAGCGAACCAACAGGCCATGCTGACCGGTCTTCGGCACAAGGGAGTGCGCTCTCTGATTCGTTGCCGAGTCATTGTCGCCCCCGTTCTGCTGCGTCGGCGATCGGTCAATCACGTGTGGAGGCGGCGCTGGCGCCGGCTCATGGCAACCCGACATCGGCAGCAAGCTGCCGAGCAAGAGAATCAATCCGATGATCACGGGATGAATCATGGGCGCGATTCTACCCGGACCGATCGCATGGCCGAGCATCAGTGAAACCGATCAATCCATTACGCCGCAACCGCTTGCGACACTTTCTGCGCTGCATCCGTCAGATCGCCAGCCGACTGCATCGTTGGGATCTCACTCCGAGCCGCATCAAGGATCTTCCGCGCCGCGTCAACATTCGTCCCTTCCAGCCGCACGACCAGCGGCACCTTGAAGCCGACTTCCTTTGCGGATGAAACAATCGCTCGAGCGATCTTATCGCACTGCATGATCCCGCCGAAGATGTTCACGAGCACGCCCTTGACAGCATCATCCGAAAGAATGATCCGAAACGCTTCGGTCACAGCTTCCTCCGATGCGCTTCCACCCACATCGAGGAAGTTCGCCGGTTCACCGCCGTGCAACTTGATGATGTCCATCGTGGACATCGCCAGGCCCGCGCCGTTGACGAGGCAGCCGATGTTGCCATCAAGCGCGACATACGAAAGCCCGAACTTGTTCGCCCGCAGTTCCGCGGGATTCTCCTCCGTCGGATCGAACATGCTTGCAATCTTCTTCTGCCGAAAGAGCGCATTGTCATCGAAGTTGAACTTTGCATCGATGGCGAGCACCTGCCCGTCGGGATTCTTCTCGTCAGGCGGCGTCACGATCAGCGGATTGATTTCAGCAAGCGACGCATCGCTCGCAAGGAACAACTTCGACAACCGCAGCATAATGTTCACCGCCTGATTCACCTGCTTGCCCTTGAAGCCAAGACGAAACGCCAGTTCGCGCGCCTGCCACGGCTGAAGACCCAGCAGCGGATGCAGCGGCGTCTTGAGGATCGCCTCCGGATTCTTCTCCGCCACCGCCTCGATCTCAACGCCACCCTCCGCCGAGGCGATCATCGTGTTCGTGTTGTTGGCCCGGTCGGTCGTGATCGCAAGGTAAAACTCCTTCGCAATATCGACACCGGCCGCGACGAGCAGCCGCTTCACCTCCAGCCCTTCAGGAGGCGTCTGTGGCGAAATCATACGATTCGACAGCATGAACTTTGCCGCTTCACGGACCTCGCTCGCGCTCTTCACCACCTTGACGAATCCCGCTTTGCCACGACCGCCGGCATGGACCTGGGCTTTGACGACAACGATCGACGCGCCGCTGCCCAAGATCTCCTTCGCCTTCTGCTCGGCTTCATCGACCGATTGAACCATCGCGCCGGGCGGCACAGGGACGCCGGCATCGGCAAGCAACTCGCGGGCCTGATATTCGTGAACTTTCATGGCGGAGAGAATAGCAAATCTGATCGGCAGTGGGCAATCGGCCATTGGTTTCGCTGCGTACCGGGAGCGGCGATGAGCGAAATCCGAGTACCGGGTGCTTGCTTTCCTCAATACTCCGTACTCGGCACTCGGCACTCAGTACTCCCAAGACGATTGCCGTATGAACAGTTACTGCGCAGCGACTGACTTCCGCTCGTTCAATCGCGTCATCTTGATCTGCCCGCCAACGATCGTCGCCACCGCCCTGCCGCGCACGCGCCAGCCGTCGAACGGGCAGTTCCGCGCCGCCGACTTGAACTCATTCACATCGATCTGCCACACTTCAACCGGATCAATCAGCGTCACGTCCGCCGGGCCGCCGACCTGAAGCGAACCAAGCCCCATCGCATCAAGTCCGCACAGCCGGGCCGGCTCGATCGTCATCATCGCAATCATGCGCGGCCAGTCGATCACGCCGTCTTCAATCAACGCCTTCACGTAAAGCGGCAGCGCGCAGTCAAGGCCCACAATGCCGAAGGAAGCGTTGGCGAACTCGACCGATTTGCTGGCGAGCGGATGCGGCGCGTGGTCCGTACCCAGGACTGTGATCGTGCCGTCGGCAACCGCCGCTTTGAGCATCTCGATGTCGTGGCGCGTGCGCAGCGGCGGGTTCATCTTGAACATCGCAGCCGCTAGGCCACGGCTCTGCCGTGGCGCCATCGATTCATCGCTCCACGCCCGCTCCACGTCCTCCTCCGTCAACAGCAAATGATGCGGACTCACCTCGCCGGTGATGGGCTGTCCATCGGTGCGGGCGCGCCGAATGATCGCGGCCGACTCACCGCTCGAAACATGCTGCGCGTGGTAGTGCGCGCCAATTTCGCGATTGAGCCGAATGTCGCGTTCAATGATGAGTTCCTCAGCAACCTTCGGCCAGCCGATCTGTCCCAACCGCTCCGCGACCGGCCCGGCGTTCATCGACGCCCCGCGCGTCAGCGACGGCTCCTGGCAGTGCTGCATAAAGCAGCGGTCTGCGGCTTTGCATGCGCGCAGCGCCTCATACATCACGCCGGCATCAGCAACAACGTCGCCATCGTCGGAGAAGCCGACGGGGCCTGCGCTCTGTGATTGCCCACTGCCGATTGCCGATTGCCGAAGAACATCCGAAAGTTCTCGCCCCTGCCGTCCCTTCGTTGCACATGCGACCACAAACACGCGGGCCAGGTCCGCCCGAGCGGCGCGTTCGTGAACAAGACGCTCTTGTTCCTGCGAATCAAGCGGCGGGCGCGTGTTGGGCATGCAGCACACCGTCGTGAACCCGCCGCTAACGGCCGATGCCGCGCCGCTTGCAATCGTCTCCCCGTGGGCTCCAGTTTCATCCGGCTCGCGCAGGTGCACGTGCGGGTCGATCAGGCCCGGGCACACAAGCAATCCTTGCGCATCAATCACAACCGATCGCACAGGCGTCTCACCTGTGCGAATCGCCCCGTGCTTGAATTCAATCGCCACCAAGCGGCCATCAACAATCAACACATCCCCCGTCGCATCCACACCGCGCGCAGGATCAATCACCCGCCCACCTCTGATCAGTATCGCTGCCTGCTCCGACATGCCGCCCATCATACGGCCGACGCATCGCGCCGCATCATGAAAACCCCGTGTGAGATCGGCTGAACTCAGCCCGTCCACAGCGCCGTTTAGCGCGCAAACAGCGGTCATCAATCGCCGATTCTGGGCGATGAGCGGGGAAATAGTGAGAATCAGCGGCTGATTTTCACTATTCACCAACTGAAGATCGCCGATCGCGCAGTGAAATCCGACCTTGGCGCACAGTTCCCACGGCAGGTGCCACTATCAGAAGACACAGAAAGGGACGTGTCGCAACCATGCCGGGCCTGGGCCTGGACGAATTCCGCGAGCACCTCGGCGGGCAATTGACCATCGCGCTCATCGACGCCATCGGCAGGCAAGTGAGCCGCGCACGCCAGGAAGCGATGGTGTCGAGTTGCGTGAACACACCGCTTACTATCGTGCGCGGCTCGTCGTGATCGCTGCGCTGCATTCGGTGCAGACGGGGCCGACGCCGATTGGATACGCACACTGCTCGCACAGGCCGCGCCTGCCGCGGGACACTCATCGAGCGCAACAGCGCCTCCCCGAACACGCTGGATTACGATGATGTCGAGGATACACCCGCTTCGGCTTCGGCTGGTGTGAACATGCCTTCGATGAACGCCTCCGGGTCGAAGGGCTCGACATCATCAGGCGTTTCGCCCACGCCAATGAGTTTCACGGGGATGCCGATGGCATCATGAATGGCGAGGACGATGCCGCCCTTTGCGGTGCCGTCGAGTTTCGCAAGAAAAATCCCCGTCACGTCGATCGCACTCTTGAAGATCTCCGCCTGCTTGATGGCGTTCTGGCCGCTCGTTGCGTCGAGAACGAGCAGCACTTCATGCGGAGCGCCGGGAATCTTTTTCGCGACAACATTGCGTATCTTGCCGAGTTGCCGCATCAAGTTCTCCTGCGTGTGCAGCCGGCCGGCGGTGTCGATGAGCAGCACATCGACCTTGCGCGCAACAGCAGCGTCGGCAGCATCAAAAACAACCGCTGCGGGATCCGCGCCGGCTTTGCCTTTCACGACCTCGACACCCAGCCGCTCACCCCATATCTCCAGTTGTGCGACCGCTCCCGCTCGGAAAGTATCGGCCGCGGCAAGCAGCACCGTGCGGCCTTCATCACGCAGTGACTTGGCGATCTTTGCGACGCTCGTGGTCTTTCCAGCGCCGTTGATTCCGGCGACGAGAATGACGGCCGGCTTGGTGTCGGTGATCGCAAGTCGCCGATCCGCATCGGCCCACTTTGCCTTGAGCTGCTTCTTGAGGAACGCCATGGCGTCCTCGCCTTTGGACACGCGGCCTGCGCGGTATTCGCGCCGAAGCGCTTCGACGATCTGCGTCGATGTTCTTACGCCGACGTCGGCCTTGATCAAGTGCGCTTCAAGCTCATCGAGCAGTTCCTCACTGAGCGACTTGCCAAACAGCAAGCCGCGCAGCCCGCCGGAGAACGCTTCGCGCGTTCGGGTCAGGCCCTTCTTGATCTTCTGAACTGTGGTGCGAAAGAGTCCCATGGATTGATCTTTATCGTTGAGCCGCGACGCACAGCGGAGCATTCATGCTCCATCTGCGAAACGCTCATCCTCCAGCAATCCCCTGTTCCTTCGCGGTCACGGTCATGGATTTCATGACTTTATCGAGCACGCCGTTGATAAACAGCGGCGATTTCTCTGTACTAAACTCTCGCGCCAGTTCCACCGCTTCGTTGATCGCCACTTTGGGCGGCGTGGTGCCGCTGGTCATCTCGTAATGCGCGAGTCGCAGAATGCTGCGGTCGATAATCGGCTGGCGATGCGTGGGCCAATCCGGCGTGAGTTTCGCGACATCGGCGTCGGCGGCGGCCCGGGCTTCCCATGCGGCTTGCGCGAGATCAAAGCCGCGCTGATGCGCTTCTTCGTTGCCCGGCGATTCCGCAAGTGAAGCTCGCACGTCATCAAGCGATTCCGCTGCACCTGCATCGAACTGATACATCGCTTGAAGCGCGCATCTGCGAATGTCGCGACTCAATCCCATCAGGCCCGCACTCCTCGAGACGCAGCGATTGCCTCAAGCGCCCGGGCCGACTCGATCGCAGCGAGCATCGCCTCCTCACCCTTGTTGCCCTTGCATCCGCCCGCGCGCTCCGCCGCTTGCTCAAGCGTCTGGCAGGTGAGCACCCCAAAGGCAATCGGCACACCGGTCTCAACGATGGACTGCGCGATTCCGCTCGCGACCGCATGGGCGATGTATTGATCGTGGGTTGTCTCGCCGGTGATGATGCAGCCGAGCGCGACGACGGCATCGATATCCCCGCGTTTGGCGAACGCGCTGGCTGCGGCAATCAACTCGAAGGCGCCCGGAACTTCAGCGACCTCAAGATCATCCTGCTCGCCACCCATTCGAACAAAGGTCTCCCTCGCCACCCCGCACAACGCGCTGGTCACTTCTGAGTGGTACCTACTGACGACAAGCCCGAGACGCAGACCGACCGCAGCCCCTGCGATCAACGCAGCGTCGCACGGGTCCGGTTGTGATCCTGTTGATGATGACCGCTGAATATGCATAGGGCAAAGCGAAATCGACCGCGCATCGTACGCTCTGCTGGGGTCTGATTCCATGAGGAGACGCGCCAGAGCGCTGACCGCGAGGCCGGAAAGACGGTTTGGTGCCAGCGCTATTCTTCGATCTGCAAGGATGCGAGGGATGTGCTGACATCCTCGGTGAACTCGAAAAGCCCATCCAGGCCGGTGATGAGCAGGACGGTCCACACGCGGTCGTTGACGGCGCAGATGCGCAGCCGCCGGGCTCCCAATTGCAGCCGCTTCCGCAATTTGAGCAGTTGAGCAAGATTCGATGAGTTGAGGTGAGTCACCTCACTCAAATCGAGGATAACATCGAGCGGAGCCGTTTGCGGCGATGACCGCTGCGGATCGATCGGGCCGAGCCGCGACATCAGTGCATCCATCTCTTCGGAAAAGAGCGGCTCATCGCTGAGTTGCACGATCAGGATGCTGTCAGACCATTCAGTGATCGCCACGGCTGTACTCCGTCAAAGGTGGATTTGACCTCGGCGCAGAATACCAGAAATGCGTCGGCGAGTCCCGCGGCATCAGGAGCCACTCAAGGAGCAGCCGCAGCCATCCGGAGGGGTTGCCATAGTTGCCATAAATGGAGGGGCAGAGGGTACCGGTCGATTCCCAGTTGCGAGACGTGCTCACCGCACGAGAATGCCGTGACGAACGACCGGATCAGGAGATTCACCATGCCCACCAAATCGCGATCGACGCCAACGCAAGCCCCGTCACACGAACCAGTGCCTGTGAGTCAGGTGATGACGCGGAACCCAATCGCTGTGGCAGGATCGGAGACGCTGCGCGAGCTTGCGCGGCTGCTCACGGAAAATGAGATCTCCGGCGTCCCGGTCGTTGACGCCCAAGAGCGCGTGATTGGCGTCATCTCGCGAACCGATCTCGTTCTGCAACTTCTTCAAGGGCCCGAGGGCTCTGTGCCCAAACCATTTCTCGAGTCGATCGCTGGCGGCCTCGCTTATGGCAGCGACGCAGAAAGTGAGGAGTTCGGCACGATTAGCGACTACATGAATCCGGAGCCAATCACCGTCACTCCCGAAACGCCGGTGAGCGAAGTCGCGCATCTCATGGCGGAAGAGCGCGTCCACCGTATCATCGTCGTTGATGATGGCGGCCATCTCCTCGGAATCGTGACGACGCTCGATGTTCTCAGCGTCTTCCCGTCGTAAGAGCGACCAACAGATTGAAACCCTGAGGGCCACAGAGGGCCACGGAGACGGGCTTTTGCTTCTGAAGAATCGAGGGGGAGTTGCCAGTGTGCGTTCGGCCGCATTCACCTCTCAAGCTCTTGCTCTCCTCCGTGGCACTCCGTGTTGAATCTCTTGAGCCGCTCTAAGCGACGGCAAGATCGCAGCCGGTTACGCGGAATCCCGTTCCATGACTTTGTACCGTTCGCGCTCGCCTCTGCCACGGAGCGGAAAATCCTTGCGAAGCGGATGGGCAGGGAAGTCGCGCCAGGTCAGAATGCGCCGCAAGTCAGGGTGGTTGCGGAAGCGAATGCCGAACATGTCATAGACCTCGCGCTCGCGCCACTCGGCGCCCGGCCAGATATCAGTGACTGAATCCACTTCCAATGCTGGATCTTTGTCAATCCCAGTCGTGTCGATGGACGGGTCGAGGAAGGTCTTCACCGTCAATCTTCGATTGAGTGACAGACTTGCGAGCAGGTACACGACCGCGAATCGGCCAAGCGTTTTCGCAGGGTAGCCCAGATAGTCAACGGCGGTCACATCGCTGAGAAAGTCATAGTCGCAGCCGGAGTCATCTCGCAGAAAGCGCATGACCCTGTGAAGCTCGGGCGGCGGCACAATCAGCGTCGTCTGGCCCCGAAACTCACTGGCTTTGAACGAAACGTCCGGGAACGCGGCTTTCACCAGTGGGAGCGTCGGGTGGTCAAGATGAGGCGTGCGTGGCGGTGTTGACATGGCTGCGGTTCTGTTTAGGTTCTGGACGTGGCATTGAATACGATCCGGACGGTTTCGACAACCCGACCTCTCGCGCCGATCGCTTCCAAGCGTCCGAGAAGCGCAAAAACAGCCGAAAAACGCTGCGGACACTTGACTTCGGATCGATTGACACTAGATTCGCTTGTGATGGCACTTGGACGCCACATGACGATTGCCTCCCTCATCCACGCCGGGTGTCTCTGTACGTGTATGAAGGTGGGGCGATCCGGTCTCCTCCCCGGCGACTTGCGCGCCTGAAGACCGCCCCACCTCAATTGCCAGCCGTTCCTCGCCGACTGAACACTAATCGCTCAGTCCGGCTGGTCGTCCAACAACCGACAGCTTCGCCGGACCGTCTCCATGCGGTCCGCTCCACCTGCACCACTCGCTTGAGAGCGGCTGCTTATGTCTCAAACGCTCAACGGCCAAATCAGTCTTGCCACATGGGAACCTGCCGCCCCGCCTCCGGAGGACGACCCCCGTGCCATCGTCGCATGGGCGGCCGAGCGGTTCTCGGACCACAACGTCGTGACGACCACTTCTTTCGGCATGGAAGGCATCGTCCTGCTCGACATGCTGGCCAAAGTCATGCCGTCACTCCGCGTCGTGTATGTGGATACCGGCTTTCTCTTTCCAGAGACGATAAGACTGCGCGACAGACTCATCGAGCAGTTCCCCAATGCCTCCTTTGAGCCGGTCTTTCCGCTTCTCGATCCACAGCAACAGGCCGAGGAGTTCGGGCCGGAACTCTGGCGAAGCGACTCCGACCTGTGCTGCAAGATGCGCAAGGTCGAGCCGCTGCACCGCGTGATCCAGGGTGTCGACGTGTGGTTCGCCGCCCTGCGCCGAGACCAATCGCCATCGCGATGGAACATCAAGGTCGTGGACTGGGACTGGCAATACCAACTCATCAAGATCTGCCCCCTGGCGACGTGGTCGCGCCTTCAGGTGTACGAGTACCTCATCCAGCACAACCTGCCTTACAACGAGCTTCACGACAAATCGTTTCCAACAGTCGGCTGCACCCACTGCACAAAACCCGTCGAAGGCGCGCAACCCTGGGATTACTCGCGCGACGGCCGCTGGCATGATTCAAACAAGACCGAATGCGGCTTGCATGGAGGAGGAATCTAATCACCAAGCCGCGCTGAGCGGGCACCTACGCTGCGACTTCCTCCACGATCCGATTGCCGCCACGAACTGAGCCAACCGTAACGATGACCGACAAACAATCACATCCCGACCAACCCGCACCAAGGCGACTGCCGACGAACCCTTCGAAAGTGGAAGCCCAGAAGGGCGAAAGTGATTACCTGCGCGGCAATCTCAAGAAGGTTCTCGACGATCCCGAAGCGACCCACTTCCCGGATGAAGAGCTCAATCTCCTCAAGACACATGGGATGTATCAGCAGTACGACCGCGACAATCGCAAGCCCAAGTCGCAGCGCGAATATACGCTCATGGTCAGAGCCCGCATTCCCTCGGGCATTCTAAACGCTGAACAATACCTCGCGCTCGATGACCTCGCGCGGAACTATGGCAACGGTGCCATTCGACTGACAACGCGGCAGTCCATCCAATATCACGGCATCCTCAAGGGCGATGCACGTGACCTCATCCGCACGATGAATGCACAGTTGCTCTCGACACTCGCCGCGTGTGGCGACAACATGCGCAACGTCATGTGCTGCCCTGCCATTCTCGGCGATCCTGCTCGCGCTGCGATCCAACGAACCGCTGAAGAGATTGCGATCTCGCTCGCCCCTCAAAGCGGCGCCTATCACGACGTGTGGCTCGACGGCGAAAAATTGCCGCAGGACCATCCATGGATGAGCGATGCAGCTCGCGCCGCTGCCGACGAGTTCGACGTCGAACCATGGTACGGACGGCTGTACCTGCCGCGCAAGTTCAAGGTCGGCATCGCACTGCCGGATGACAACTGCATCGATCTGTACACGCAGGACTGCGCGTTGATCGCCATCGTGGATAAAGAGACGCGCGAGGTGAAGGGATACAACGTGCTTGTCGGGGGCGGCATGGGCATGACGCACCGCAAGCCGGATACGTTCTCCCGACTTGCAACGCCGGCTGGTTTCGTCCGGCCTGAACATGTCGTCGATGCGGTCCGCGTCGTCCTGGAGATTTTCCGAGACTACGGCAATCGCGAGGATCGTCGGCATGCGCGGCTCAAATACACCATCGAAGAGTTCGGGCTCGAATGGTTCATCGATGAGTTTCGTGCTCAGGCGAAACTCCCGTCGCCGCTGCCGAATGGAGCAGGTGTGAACGGCTTTGAAGTCCTCCCGCCGGTCGATCTGCCGCCGATCGGTTACCAGGATCACCTTGGCTGGGAGGAGCAGGGTGACGGCCTCTGGTCTTACGGGCTTTTCATCGAGAACGGCCGGCTCAACGATAACGGCACGCAAAGCTTGACCGGCGTTCGCGCCGTCGTTGAACGATTACGGCCCGGCGTGCGCATCACGCCGCAACAGAACCTGATCTTCACGCACATTGCTCCGGACGATCGCGACACGCTCATCGACATTCTGCGTGAGCACCGTGTGCCGATCAATGATGACTTTTCAAAGGTTCGCCTTCACTCAATGGCATGCCCGGCGCTGCCCACCTGCGGCCTTGCGCTTGGTGAGGCGGAACGCACGTTGCCCGATGTCATTGCGCAGATCGAACCGATCCTCGAAGAGTTGGGAATCGATCAGGCCGACATCGGCATTCGCATGACCGGTTGCCCCAACGGATGCGCGAGGCCGTACAACGTGGATATTGGCTTCGTCGGCCGATCGCCCGGCGTCTATGACGTGTATGTCGGCGGACGATTGGCTGGCGACTGGTTGAGTGATGTCGCCGGCGAGAAGGTCAAGCAGGAGGAGATTCCTTCGCTGCTTCGCCCGATCCTCGAGCAGTATGCGGAGGAGCGGCTCGAAGGCGAAGGACTCGGCGAGTGGTGGCAACGCATCTCCGGACGAACCGAATCAAAGATCATCCTGACCGGCGCAAAGGATATCTACAACCCCACACTCCGTGGCGAACCTATGGGCTGAACGTCGCTTCCAGCCAAGTACGCGAACATGTCTCACGCAGCCGCACATCGCACCTGCCTCGTTCTCGCCGCTCACGGCGCAAGCGACGATCCGCGCTGCGCGGCTCCTGTACATCGCCATGCTGCGACAATCCGGTCGATGAAACTGTTCGATGAGGTTCTGGAGATGTTCTGGAAGCAACCGCCCCACTTCCGCGAGCTCTTCGCCATCACGAGCGCGAGCGACATCATGATCGTCCCGGTCATGACTGCAAGCGGCTACTACTCGAACACTGTCCTGCCGCGCGAAATCGAACGCGGAGCGGCTCGCATCGAGCCCGTGAACCTTCGCATCGCGCAGCCCATTGGTGAATTGCCAGGCATGACCGACATTATCATTGAGCAGGCGGTTGCCGCATCGGCCGAGGCAGGGATCGAGGCCGGCGAAGCGCACCTGCTTCTCATTGGTCATGGAACACGCCGCGATCCGCTTCGCAGCGGCGCCACCACCTATCGGCATGCGGCTCAAATCAAAACGCGAAGCATTTTTCAGGCGGTGAGCGCCGGCTTCCTCGAACAGGATCCGCAAGTTGATGACGCTTTCGCAGCCATACCCGGCAGCGAGCCGGTCATCGTTGTTCCATTTCTCATTGCCAACGGTGGGCACGGAGCCGACGACATTCCCGGTGCACTCGGACTCAAACCCGGTCTTCGCGTTGCGATCGTAGACGGTCGCCCCGTCTTGTTCGCAGATGCTGTTGGCGAACATCCACGTGTTGTCAACCTCATTCTCCAATCGGCCGAGATCGCCCGTGCCGCTGATACCAAGGTGGCGTAACTCCGATCACGACCGAAGTACGACTCGACTCATGCACGACGCACCATCACAATCCATCGGCCACCTCGCTCTCATCGGGGCCGGCCCCGGCGACCCGGAGCTCATCACCGTCAAGGGGCTTCGCCTGCTGCACGCCGCCGATGTCATCCTCTTTGATCGTCTCGCCCCACGCCAACTGCTCGACGAGAACCCACGTGCAGAGAAGATAGACGTGGGCAAGTTCCCCGGCAGACCGACGCCGAGCCAACCGTGGATCAATGATCTGATCGTCCAGCACGCGCAGCAAGGCAAGCGCGTGGTCCGGCTCAAGGGTGGCGATCCGTTCGTCTTCGGCCGGGGCGGTGAAGAAATCATTGCGGCGGTCGAGGCACACATTCCGTTCGAAATCGTTCCCGGCGTTACCTCCGGCCTTGCCCTTCCCGCGATGTGTGGCGTGCCGGCCACGCATCGAGGCATTTCCCGCGCCGTCGCGCTCGTCACCGCCGTCACCGATTGGGATCATCCGGCGAATTCGCCCGCTGCGGCGGGTGAGGCAGAATCCCAAATCGATCAGGTCGCGCACGTGGACACCATCTGCATTTACATGGGACGCTCACAGATCGATGTCATCGCAAGACGGCTGATCGATCTTGGGCGCGATGCGCATACGCCAGTCATGAGCATCTCCGCAGGATGTACGCCGCGCGAGAAATTAGTGGTCTCGACACTGGAACACATTGCCGCAGATGTTGCGGCAGCGGAGCTTCAATCGCCCGTCCTCACCATCGTGGGGGATGTCGTTTCTCTGCGCGATCGGCTGAGCGCGGAGCGAGCGGAGGTTGCGCCATGACGCTGACACCTCGTCTCTATGCATGCAGCTTCGCAAGCGCAGGTGACCTGAACCATGTGCTGCGCCTTCTTCGCGGCGAGACAGGCGTTTCGCCTGTGCGAATCGAACTGCTTCCCGTTTCAACCTGCCAGCGTCACGAACTGTTCGTTCTCACGAGCGAGAGCTTTCATCCGCCGGTGAACACCCTGCGCACCTTCGAGAGCGCCGATGCGGCGCTGCGACTTTTCCAAATCGCAGCCGGCGTCCTCAGCGACATTCCCGGTGAAGTGGCGGTTGCGCATCAGGTGCGGCGAGCCATGCGTGCGGCTCTCAGGCAGGGCCTCGCAGGAACAGACCTGGCGAAACTTGTCCGCCGCGCGTTGCGATCAGGCGATCTGTTGCGCGAGCGCGTTCGCCGATCCGCGCCAATCCTTGAACTGACTGATCTCCTCCCACCACTCATCGCGCCCGGCACTCGCGTCATTCTTCTCGGCGCAGGCGCACTCGGCCGCAACATTGCCGCTTGCGGCTTAGCGCTCTCAGCATGGGGGACGCGAACCCCTCGGCAGCCCAACCAGCGCACCATCAAGAGCGCTCTTCAGCAACTCCGCCCAGGCGACACGCTCATCGCAGCGCTGGCCGGCGACCGTGAACCCTTCAGCATCGAAGTTGATGACATCACATCGATAGACCTCGGCGAATCGCCCACCATCCGTTATGCACACAGTACCAGGCATGCCAGCGCCTGGACACTGACAGATGTCATCGAACATTCGCGCCAACGGCTCACGCCGCAAGTACAGGCCGTCGCACGAGCCGCCCACCGTCTTCCCGCACAGGCCGAAGCAGCGTTGGCCGAGACTCTGTGCCCGCAGATCAGATCGATCAATCGCGCCATCAGCGTGTTTCGAGAGCGCATCGTTGACGCGGAACTCAACCGGCTCGGATCCATTCTTGAAGCTTGCGACGATGCGACCGCGCAGACCATTCGCCGATCAGTCAATCACGCAGCAGCGCGATCGACGCACCCGCTGCATGAATACGTCAACGCGCTCGGCAGACAAGGCCGCGCAGGTGACGCCAGGTTGCTCGTCGATCACATCCTCGGCTCTCGCATTGGAATCGCCGCGCACGCTTCCATTGATGGTGGGACAGGCATCTCGCCTGAGCGCGTCAAGGAGGAGCAGACGTGAGACGCCCTCGCCGCCTCCGGCGAACACCTGCCATCCGAGCGCTCGTGCGCGAGATTCACCTTTCACCGGATCAGTTCGTCCTGCCACAGTTCATTATCGAGGGTGAAAACGCGCGTACGCCCATCGACGCCATCCCCGGCCGGTCGCGCCTGTCCATCGATCAACTGGTCCGCGAATGCGAAACCGCCATGCAGCATGGTGTGCGATGCTTCGCGCTCTTTCCTGCCATAGAACCCGCGCTCAAGTCACCTCGCGCAGAGGACGCGATCAACGAAGGCAATCTCCTGTGCAGGGCTGTGCGGGAACTCAAACGTGCATTCGGCGATGACTGCTGCATCGTGACCGACGTCGCGCTCGACCCATATTCGAGTCATGGTCACGACGGCCTGGTTGATCCTGAACGCGGCATTGTGCTCAATGATGAAACGGTTCAACTGCTTGCGCAGATGGCCGTCCTGCACGCACATTGTGGTGCGGATTTCGTCGCGCCTTCAGACATGATGGACGGCCGGGTCGCTGCGATCCGCTCCGCGCTTGATGACGCTCACAGCATCGACACCGGCATCATCAGCTACACAGCCAAGTATGCGTCCGCCCTCTATGGCCCGTTCCGACAGGCGCTGGATTCTGCGCCGGTCAACACTGCCGGTGTGCCGCGCGATAAGAAGACCTATCAGATGGACCCGGCGAATACGCGCGAGGCGATGATCGAGGCGTTGCTCGATATCGAAGAAGGCGCGGATGTGCTGATGATCAAGCCGGCCACACTTTATCTCGATGTGATTGCAACATTGCGCGAGCGGACCGATCTTCCGATTGCCGCGTATCACGTCTCAGGCGAATATGCCGCGATCAAGGCGGCCGCTGCGAATGGTTGGCTCGATGCGCGCGAGGCCATGACGGAATCGCTGCTCTCTATCAAACGCGCGGGTGCGGACATGATCTTCACCTACGCCGCACTTGACTATGCGCGTGAGATATGAGTTGAGGCAGGGCAAAGCGCTGAAGCCGCGCAGCTGCGGCGAATAGCGCTCCGGGGCAGCGGATCAACCTCGATCTTCCTGTTCCTGTATCTTCTCCGCAATCGCCTCCGCCAGCGCGACGAACGTGGGCGCGGCCGCCTGCACCCACGGCTCCATCCCTGACTCTCGTATCGCGTGGCTCGTTGCAGGGCCGATACTCGCAAGCGGAAGATCAATCTTGCCGATAGATCGCGCAGCCGACGCGCTCGTCACCGCCGCTGCGTCCACGCGCGTGATGATTGAGCGGTCGAAGGCGATCTGCATCGTCTCATACACTGCCGGACTGAGCAGACGCACGCCGCTCCATTGTTCTTGCGCCGGCGCAAGCGTCGAACGTGGATGCAACACAATGCCACTTGCGACCTCGAGCGCAAGCGCCTTCCACAACGCATCCGCATCACCCTGCTCATTGACGAATTCAACCCGTAAACCGCGCATCCGCGCAAGACGCTCGGTTCCCTTCCCGACAACGGCAACACGCGGCACGCGCGCCAGGCCGAGATCAAGACAATCGATTGCATAGGCGCTTGTGAAGACAATCCAATCGCTCGCCGTCATCTGCGAGAGTTCCTTCGCTGCATCGCCCAACTGACGCCGATGCACAACCGGGCAGTGGATGGGCACAAGGCCGACATCCTTGATTGCCTGCGACAGCGGTCCGCCGGCCGGCTCGTCGCGCGTGACCCAGATGCGGTTCATGTGGCTGCCTCCAGTTGCGCCCGCAAACGATCTGCAAGGCGTCTAGCGACCTGTTCCGGATGGTCTCCGCGCTCTTCGTCACGCGCCTCCTTCCCGCCATCAGCCGGAAAGACCTGTCCCTGCAAGCGGATCACCTTGTTGTCAACTGTTGCGAACGCGCCAACCGGCGCGGAGCACCCTCCGCCGATCTCTGCGAGAAGCGCCCGCTCAGCAGTCACCGCCAGTCTTGTTTGCACATCGTCGATCGCGCTCGCGAACCGTACGACCTCATCATCATCTTCACGCACCTGCACCGCAAGCGCTCCCTGTCCGGGTGCAGGCAGAAACTCCTTCAGTGGAAGATCAATCTTATTCGGCGGAGTCAGGTTCAGACGTCTCAAGCCGGCCGCAGCAAGGATCACGCCATCCAGATCGCAACCGACCCGTGCGATGCGCGTTGGCACATTGCCTCGCAACGCGACCGTTTCAACATTGCCGCACCGCTTGATCTGCGCCGCCCTGCGCGGGCTGCTTGTGCCGATTCTCATACCGTTCGGAAGAGCATCAAGCGATACTGGTTCTGCGGTGACAAGGACATCATGCGGCGATTCACGCATCGGAGTCGCAGCCACGATCGTGCCCGAGGTCACCTGCACCGGCAGATCCTTCAGACTGTGAACCGCTAGATCGATGGTTCCTTCCAGGAGCGCACGTTCAATCGCGCTTGTGAACCCCCCCATTGGCCACTGTTCATCAGTCACGGGTTGCAACGCGTAGTGATCGCCGTGTGTGGCAATGATAACTTCCTCGATTGCAAGATCCGAAACATACTTTCGCAGTTCGTTGCACACCCAGCGCGTCTGCACAATCGCGAGGTCACTGCCGCGTGTTCCAACGCGAAGGGTGCGTCTCATGGCGCGATCTCCCGGAATGCTTCCCGAGCTGCGCGTAGAACGTGCTCAATCTCACGTTCACCGTGCGCGGCCGAGATGAACATTGCTTCAAAGGGCGAAGGCGGAAGCCATACGCCGCGCTTGAGCATGGCGTGAAAGAAACGCTTGAATGATTCGAGGTCACAGGCCTTTGCATCAGCAAAATTACTCACCGGCTTCGCCGAGAAAAACAGCCCCAGCATCCCCCCCACTGCCAGTGTTTGCACCGCAATGCCGCAGCCGCTCGCAGCTTCGCGCAAGCCATCTGCAAGAGCCAACGCCCCCTCTTCAAGTCGCTCATAGAACTGTTCATTCTGACACAATCGCAAGGTCGCCAACCCGGCCGCCATGCCGACCGGATTCCCACTCAGCGTCCCCGCTTGATACATCGGTCCGACCGGTGCGACAAGCTCCATGAGCTCTCGCCGAGCGGCATAGGCCGCCACAGGCATCCCGCCTCCGATCACCTTGCCAAGCGTTGTGAGATCCGGCTGCGCTGCTGCGCAATGCGGAAATGACTGGTATCCGCCCCACGCAACCCGAAACCCGGACATCACCTCGTCATATATGAGCAGCGCCCCGCAGCGATCACACAACCTGCGTAGATACTGTAAGAATCCATCAACTGGCGGAATGAGGCCCATGTTGCCCGCAATCGGCTCAAGTAGGATCGCCGCCAACTCTCCACCATGCTCATCCACGACCTGTTCCACAGCATCTAGGTCATTGAACGGCGCCAGTAGCGTCAGGTCCGCAACCTGCGCCGGCAACCCTGCCGATGCAGGCAGCGTCTCGTGCGCCGCACCGGAGCCCGCCTTCACAAGAAGCGCATCAGCATGGCCGTGATAGCAGCCCTCGAACTTGAGCACCTTGGATCGACCGGTCGCCGCCCGCGCCAGCCGTATCGCGCTCATGACCGCTTCAGTGCCACTGTTCACGAAGCGGATCATCTCGCACGACGGAAGCGCCGGCAGAATCAGCTCAGCCAGATCGATTTCCGCCTCGCAGGTGGCGCCAAAGCTCAAGCCGGTTGATGCCGATCGTACGACGGCCTCGACAACGCTCGGATGTGCATGCCCGACGATGGCGGTCCCCCAACTGCCGACCAGATCGACGTACTCCCTGCCGTCTACATCGATGATCCACGCGCCGCGAGCGGAATCGACGAGCACCTGCTCGCCGCCCACAGCCGCAAACGAACGCACCGGCGAGTTCACCCCACCAACGAGCACTTGTCGCGCTCGCGCATCGAAATGATCTGATCGGCTTTGCACGTGGCGCATCGTATCTTGGATCGGTACAACCCGGGCAGCCGCTCTTGCCGCGCAGCCGCGCAGCCGACGGCCTCGTCTGCCCCACCGCAATGCTCGCCCGGCGGCAGCTGCATGCTTGAGAATCCACATCGGCGAATCGATTGCGATACAATCCCGAGACAGTATGACCCAATCGCAACGCACTTCAGAATCAACAGCCAGTGGCAGCAAACGCCCAAAGACGGATGTGCGCGAGTTTGCGATCGAAGCTGCCCGGCTCGTCAAGGATCTCAAATGCGAAGATGTGCGCCTTATGGATGTGCGCGGCCTCTCCCACGTGTGCGACTACGTCCTCATCGCCACCGGAACCAGCGAGAAGCAGATGAAGTCGGTCGCCGATGACCTCACTGAACTCGGCCGCGAGATGCAGCACCCCGTCTTCCGCTCCAACCGTGACACCGGCGCGACGTGGATTGTGACCGACTTCGTCGAACTCGTGGCGCATCTCTTCGAACCAACGCACCGCGCCTATTACGAACTTGAGAAATTGTGGTCGGATGCGCCGGACGTGGCCTGGGAGCGGTCGCCCTGACCATCATCAACCCTGTCGAGAGGCGACCAACCATTTCGGAGCCGGCAGTGGCGAGAGTTGTGCGATCAGCACCAACACGCCGAGAACAATCATCAGTGCGGGCATTTCCACATTGAGGGCGATTCGATCCGTCTGTCGCAAGACAGAGAATACCGACGCAAGGAGCAGCAGCGGCCCAAACACAATCGTGAACTTGTCCAAGCCACCCATTATGAGTACAAGTGCCCCGCAGGCGGCAAGCATGCCAGGCCAAAGCCAGTTCACCTCGGGAATGACTTCGAGCGACGTCAGAAGCCACCCGACACCGATCCCGATCAGGAAGAGCGGCAGAGCAACAGCTTGAGCGGTAGACATGGAACTCTCCTTCGATTGCGAGACGACCCGACAGCAGCCGCATGTAGTATCGGTTCCGCCGTCCGCACGTCTACACATTGCATGCTGCGCCGCCCACGACTCTTGTAGAATCGTCACATGAGTTTCGGTTTAGCACGTGGACGAACGCTAGATACGACCGGCTACGGATTGGATCAGTCCGAACTGCCACCTTTTGAGAGCGACCGACCCACGCTCGATCCGCGCACGTGGTTTGAGCATTCGGAGCGGCGATTTGAGATAGAGATCGGCTCCGGAAAGGGCACATTCCTCGTGCAACAGGCGATCGATCGGCCCGATGTGAACTTCCTCGGCATTGAATGGGCTGGTGAGTTCTATCGCTATGCCGCTGATCGAATGCGCCGGCGAAACCTTGCGAATGTGCGGATGCTCAGAGCCGATGCCACCGAGTTCATTCGGTTCTGGTGCGCCGACGCGGTCGCGGCCGTCATGCACCTGTACTTCTCAGACCCCTGGCCGAAAAAGCGCCATCACAAACGTCGTGTTGTACAGGATGAAACACTGCAGGATTTCCATAGAGTTCTGCTGCCACGAGGTGAGTTGCGGCTGGTCACAGACCATGAGGCGCTTTGGGAGTGGTATCAGGACCATGCACAGAGACATGAGCATCTCTTCGAACGCGCACCGTTCGCGCGGCCCGCGCTTGCGGAAGCGGCCGACGGCTCCTCTCGCGGTTCCCTGAGCAGCGAACTCGTGGGCACAAACTTTGAGCGCAAGTACGCCCGTGAGGGTCGGCCGTTCTTTGCGATGACGCTCGTC
>CAZFZT010000002.1:32802-73432 GCA_964523675.1 uncultured Isosphaeraceae bacterium | reverse complement strand
ATGCGTTGAGACACCTTCCGCGAGGCCGATGCTGCTCATCTCAAGCTCCACATCAGCGGTCGATTCGACACCTGATTGGAAGGTGACGAAGGCAGTACAGAGTGCCGAGTACCGAGTATCGAGGAGAACAGGCACTCGGTACTCGCTCCTCGGTCCTGCTCAGAAAGATTGAGTGGACAAAGAAACACGCCCGGAGAGACCGGGCGCGTTGTTGAGGGCGAAGGTGATGGCAATCAATTACGGGCAAGCGCCCCATGCGCCGAGCAAGTCGAGCAGGTCGGGCACACCGACCGAACCGTCACCGGTGAGGTCAGCATCGCAGTCGCCGCATGGCCCCCAAGCGCCGAGAAGCGCCAGCAAATCAGGCACGCCGACCGCACCGTCACCGGTCAGGTCAGCCGGACATGGATCGGGTTCAGGATCAGGAAAGCACGAGATCGTCAGGTTCGCTTCACCTTGAGCACCATTGTGGCCGCCAACGCGAATGCGGTACGTGGATCCTTGTACGACCGGGATCGAAACGGACGAGTGCTGTCCGCACGAATCATTGTTGCAGCCGAGTGCCGTACCTGGCTCTGTTGGACAGGTGACTGGATACAGGGCGATCTTCGAATCGAAGCCGGGATTCGAGCCGCAGGTTCTTACAACGAGCGTGCCGGTGCACTGCGCTGTATGCCGAAACCAGACGTCAGACTGAAAGGTTGCATCGCCGTCGAGGTCGCAGAGCGGTTCGGTCGGGCCTTCTGTTGAGGCGAGGACGTTTGAGATCGGCGTCGTTCCTTGAAATATATTGAGACTCGACGAGCAGGTGTCGTTGGAAGGCGGCGTAGGCGGAATCTCACATGATTCCGTGCAGGCGCCGAACGTACTGTGATGCTTGTGCGAGAGAATCTGATCCTGCGAGAAACCGGAGAAGCTGCTGCTGCACGGGGGGAAGAAAGCCGGCATGATCGTTCCGGAGCATCCGGTCGTGCCGTCGCAATGTTGAGCACTCCAGTTATGGCCGAGTTCATGCGAGGTTACATGTGTCTGGCAGGAGAGGAATCCTTGATGGGTTGAGAGACCGTAGTGGTTCGGCCGGCATACGCCGACAAAGAAGTTGCCCGGCACGTTCGCCCCTCCCAACTGGGCGATGCCATCGGCGTCGATTCCGGTGCATCCGGTAAACAGGTGCGCCACATCACGTGAGATCTGCGATTCCGGTGCACTGGTCCAGACATCGCTGAAATCGTCCAGAAGGTCGGAGGCCGACCCATCTCCGGTCGAGCAGCTGTAGGGGTTTGCGCCCGACGATGTTCGGACGATGATCTCCGTGATCAGGTGCTTGATGCCAACATGAGACTCGTAGATGGCGTTGGTGTTATTGATAACGGTGTTGACGCGATTCAGTGCGTTCGTCTGATTGCCCCAGATCTGGACGAATGTGAAATCAACGTCGATTGCGATTTCAACGGTTTCGCATGGCTCACTGCCGGCGATGCCGCCTTGCGGTCCGTCCCCCGGCGGTTGGGTGATGCCGGTTTGAAGTGGATCAACCAATCGACCTTCAACGCCACATACGCCGCCGGCACACACCGCGTCCTTGGACAGGTAGGCCACATGCAACGCCGGATCATGCGCCCCGTTCTTGACATGGACCGAAACCGGCTCGATCCACAGGACATCCGTCGCTTCCGGGAGCATCACAAGCGCATGGAGGCCGTCATCAAGCAGCGACGCAGCGACCACACTGCCCGGCGACTCAACGATTCTGCCGCGGAGCGTACGCTCTTCACCAGCATCAACCTCCACCAACGATCCGTCATCCATTTGCGCTCGCACCCGGAACTGCGGTGAGCGGTTGGTGTGCGGCCACAACTCGAAGGTCACCGGCTCATCGCCGGCAATCTCGTCGATGGCAGCCATAAACGTGAAACCCTCACCAATACCGCTGGGCAGATCCAGCGTAACCAGTTGGCTTTCGAGCAGCGCGGACTTGATGGCATCGAGTCCCGCCGCGGATTGCCCGAGGTCATCCTCAGCAGCCGATCCGGCATGAACAACTGGCCCGACATTCGGCAGCGCGACGATGCCGAGAACCAACAGCAACCCTGTAATCAACAGGCCAACCGCCGTCACGCGACATGTGTTCAGCGGTTGGCAGCCCTTCTTCGCAAAGGCCAACTCATCCCTTGATGACATCATTCCTTCTCCCTTTCGCATCGTTATTGAAAATCAGATCACTCCCGAAACATCAGGGGCAGGCGCCCCACGCTGCTAGTAGTTCCAGAAGGTCGGGGACACCGACCGAACCGTCGTCCGTCAGGTCAGCGCTGCACGAGCCACAGGCCCCCCAAGCGGCCAAGAGGTCAAGGAGGTCAGGCACGCCCACCGAGCCGTCGCTCGTCAGGTCCGCGGGGCACGCCTCCGGCAGTTGATCCGGCACGCATGCGAGCGTCAACACGCCTTCGCCCTGTTCGCCGTTGTGGCCGCCAATGCGAATGCGATAAACATTGCCTTCGACGACCGGCACATGCGCCACTGAAAGTTCTCCGCACGAATCGTCATCGCATTCGATCACCTGACCCGGTTCTGTCGGACATGTCAGGGGATAGACAGCAATCCGCGTATCAAAGCCGGGGTCAGAGCCGCATGTGCGGACAATCAATGTGCCCGTGCATTGGGAAGTGTGACGGAACCAAACATCCGACGGAATGTTGTCGTTCCCGCTGAAGCCGCAACCAGGTTCAAGCGGTCCGCTGGTCGTCGCGCCCACGTTACTAAAGGATGTGCTGCCCAGTGGCGCAAACTGGCTGGCGCTACATTCATTGTTCGACGGCGGAGTCACGCATGCTGCAGGACATGAGGCGCTGCTTGCCTTGCTCATGATCTGCGTCACGGAATTCGAGCCGGGACCATAGAACGTGTTCGCGCTCGTCAGCGACGGATTCATCGTACTCTGGTTGCATGAGCAATGGGTCGCGTTCCAGTTGTGGCCCATTTCATGGGCGCACAGGTCCGTCTTCTGCGCAAACCAATTCATGTTCTGTGACAGGCCGTATGCCTGCCACTTGTTGCAAATGGTGTTCAGGTAAGCGACGCCGATGGTGGAGCCGTTGAGGTTGCGACCGGTGAACAAATGAGCGATATTGCGATCCACGCCAACCAATGGGCTGCTGTTCCACTCCGCCTTGAATTGGTCGAGTAGAGTTCCAGCGCTGCTGGTCGTATAGGGATTTTCAGCGGACGAGGTGCGAACGACAATCTCCGTGATGTTGTGAATGATCCCGACTTCGTTCTCATACTGAACGTTGACCGCATTGATGATGTTGGTGACCGCGTTGATGACGTTCGTCACAGAGTTTGAGTGCTGCTGGTAATACTGATAGTCCGCGTCGATCGCTAGTTTGACGCAGACCGGCGAACCTCCCGCAATGCCGCCTTCAAGCGGCGCCTCATCATCGCCACCTACAAAGTGATCGGTCACGCCGCACACGCCAAAATCGTCCGTTACCTCGTCGCCCTGGTAGAGCACATGCAATGCTCGCTCCACTTCGCCTTCGACTCGATTCGCCAGCGGTTCGATCCATAATCGCCGGCCGTCGGGAAGAAGGATCATCGCTTCAAGACCCTCATCAAGGAGCGAACCCGCAAGACTGCTCCCAGGCACTTCGGCAATTCGGCCGCGCAACGTTCGCTCCGGCCCTGGATCAACTTCCATAAAGGAGCCGCCTTCTACCTGTACTCGCACTTTGAAGCCGTCTGCTCGAATGGAGTGCGGCCAAAGTTCAACGGTGACCAGATCTCCGCTCCCGATGGCCTCGACAGCCATCTCAAACGAGAACGACTCGCCGGGTCCATCGGGCAGTTCAATTGACACGACCTCTCCGCCGCTAAGCCCGGCAACGACGCCTTCCGCCGCTTGGCGCTGCGTTTGATGCTCGAATGCCGCAGAGTCCGCCACTTGACGCGCTACCCGATCGGCACCAGCCAATACGGTGTCGCCCGGTAGCGCCGCCAGGCCGACGATGAGGAACACCGCCACGACCAGAAGGCCAAAAAGAGTAACCTGCGCAGCTGCCTTGGGGCTTCTTGAGAAGTGTGGAACACGAGCGAGCGAGCGGGATTCTGGCATCAGGTCTCCTTGTCGCACCCCCATTCTGGTGAAACATGGACATCCTGCCTCGATGAGCCAGGAGGGGCGTAGCGTGCCCCAAACCCCGCAAGCTGCCGTCTCTAGAGGAAAAGCAACCTATTCGGACAGATCCGTTGTCCTGACTCGAAATCTTACTTCATAGTTGGCGAACTCGCCAACGAAAATCGCTTTAGAAGACCCTACGGCGGAGAAAACCACGGCCGTTCGTAGGCCCATGAGAACACCCAGCGTAGGTTCGCCGTCCTATAATCGGTTCTAACCGTCTCTGCAGTTTGATGCCTCTTCGGGACCAAAGTTCCGCCTTCCTTTCGGCGATCGCCGATGCGGCGCGGCCCCCGCAACCGAGGCGTCAGGAGACGGTTTGAAATGTTCGGGTCGGCTGCGGTTGTTTCCCGATACTCCGCGACGTGGTCCCGCCTTCTGGGGCCCCTCTCCGTCAATCCTTCTGCACCGGATGTTCCTCATGCAATCAACACGAAATCGCATTCTCGCCTCGACGATCTGCGCAGCTGCCGTTGTCAGTGGACCATGTCTTGCGTTGGCAGATATCGAGCAGCCCACAGATGACCCCGGGCTCAACGAGCAATCCATTCCCGCAGCTGCGGCCGCGCGAATGGCTGCCATGGCGCGTGGTCAGGGCGGCGGCAGTGACCTCCCGAAGTTTGACGACATTGCCAAGGATTTTGAACAAGTCATCTCAACGACTGATGACAAGCGGCCGCTTTACAACATGTGGGTTCGCAAGCGCGATGCGCAGATTCTCATCGAGCTGCCTGGAACTTTCGAAAGTCAGGACCTCTTCATCGCCTACACCATTACCGGTGGCATTCCCACCGCGGGTGTGCAGTTCGGCGACATGTATGCCAAGTGGAAGCGGTTTGACAAGCGCCTCGCCCTGATCGAACCGAACTTCCAGGTTCGAACGTCCGGCGATGCGGAGTCCCGCCACGGCAAAGAGCGAGTCTTCACCGATCGCATCATCCTTGACATGCCGATTGCGGCACAGGGACCAAACGGCGGCGTCGTAATCAATGCCACTGATTGGCTGCTTGGAAATGCCACAACCTTCTTCGGCCGCTCCGGCGCGTTCCGACGCCATCTCGCCCAGATTGCGACCGCCAAGACGTTCCCGCAGAACATCGAAGTCGGCTTTGAGCTGCCGGCAGTCGATGGCAGGATCGTCAACATTCATTACTCCATCAGCGCGTTGCCATCGCCCGGCAGTACCGGCTACAAGCCGCGTGAGGCGGACAACCGCGTCGGGTTCTTCACCACCACGTATCGCGACATCGGCGATGCGTCAAAGGACACGCCGTGGGTGCGTTACGTCAATCGATGGCACCTCGAAAAGGCCGATCCTTCACTGAAGCTCAGCCCGCCCAAACAACCGATCGTCTTCTATGTCGAGCACACCACGCCGATTCGATATCGACGCTGGGTGCGCGAAGGCATCCTCGAGTGGAACAAGGCGTTTGAAAAAATCGGCATCATCGATGCTGTTGAAGTCCGCCAACAGGATTCCCGGACCGGCGCCTACATGGACATCGATCCGGCTGACGCTCGTTACAACTTCGTCCTCTGGACAAACGCGGGCATGGGTTTCGCCATTGGTCCATCGCGTGTTGATCCTCGAACAGGACAGATTCTCGACGCTGATGTCGTCCTCGATGAGGGCTTCATCACCAGTTGGGCCAACGCATGGCGTCAACTGATTCCCGAGATCGCGATGGAGGGCTTCGGACCGGATACCTATGCCTGGCTTGAGACGCGTCCGGAATGGGATCCGCGCGTCCGCCTCGCCCCCCCTGCAGAAAGGGACAGCGTCATCAAAGCCATCCAGGCGCAGCGAGCCACGCGCGGCATCCATCGCTTCAGCGCTCATCCAGCGATGAACAGCAACCCACAGCTCATGGGCCAGACGCCCTACGACGGACTGGCCGGCCGCGTCAGTCAGGTGAACGGCATGTGCATGAGCGCCTTGGCCAAGTCACTCGACATCGCGATGATGCGCCTCGGTCCTGAACTCATTGAGGAAATCACCAACCTCCGCTTCGAGAAGGTCACAGCTGATGATGATCCTGTCGGCGGTACCTGGACCGGTGCCGTCAATGTGCCCGAGATGGGCGGCGAGATCGACGTTACGCTCACCCTCACTCGCCACGAGGACAACTCCGTCACCGGCACTGTGGATGCATATGCCGGCTCCATCACTGTGGCAGGGAACTACGACGCCGATGATCGAAGTCTGCTTCTCTACGGCGAAGTGCCCGAGATGGGCCGCGTTGAGTTCGACCTGAAGATTGCCGGCGAGTCAATGAGCGGCACGGTCATGTTCTCCGGCCGACGCCTGCCGATCGCATTTGATCGCACTGCACGTCCCGTCTCCACGTCATACATGCCGATTGTGGAAGCAAGTGCACGCGACCTCGAACTTCTTGCTCAAGCCGACAAGGCCAAACAAGACGATGACGAGGACGATGAGTCCGAGGATGATTCACCCAAGCCGAAGACTGAGCCGCGTGACTCGCTCGACGGGATGCCGGAGTGGTTCGTCGGCCCGCTCCTGCGGGATCTGGTCATGCACGAAGTCGGCCACACCCTTGGCCTGCGCCATAATTTCAGGGCCTCCGGCATTTACTCCACTGAACAGGTCAACTCACCTGAGCACAAGGGCAAGGCAATCACCGGCTCCGTGATGGATTACAACCCCATCAACATCAACTTCGGTGATGGACCGGTGCAGGGCGAGTATTCCATGGTCACCATTGGACCCTATGACTACTGGGCCATCGAATACGGCTACACCTTTGACAATCACAAGAACGTCCTCAAGCGCGTCGGCGATCCGGAGCTCGCGTATGCCACCGATGAAGACACCTGGGGCCCCGATCCACTGGCCCGTCGGTTCGACTTCGGCAGCAACCCCTTGGAGTATTCAGAATCGCAAATGCGCCTCGTGCAGCACCTCCGCGGTCAGTTGCTCGACCGTGTCGTCAAGGACGGCGATTCCTGGTCGAAAGCACGACGCGGCTACGAGATTCTTCTGAGCCGGCAACTCGGCGCAGTGAGCATTGCTGCAAACTGGATCGGCGGCTCAAGCATCAACCGCGACCAGAAGGGCGATCCCGCAGGTCGAGCCCCCATCGAGAGCATCTCGTCCGAGCAGCAGCGCCGGGCACTCAACTTCGTCATTGAGAACACGTTCCGAGACGATGCGTTCGGCCTGACCGACGACCTGCTCTCCCACATGACCATTGACAAATGGTGGGACTCAGGCGGCTTCAACTCGATCTATGAAGACAACACCTGGCCGGTGCATGACCGCATCATGTCGATTCAGGCCTCTGCTCTGACGATGATCCTCAATCCAACATCCTTGCGGCGCGTCTTCGACAATGAATTCCGTGCGAACGGCGAAGGTGCTCTCACGCTCCCCGAGGTGCTCGACGGCATCACGGACGCTGCGTGGTCTGAGATCGATCGACCCGCTGCCAGGCAGTACACCGCGGCCAACCCGATGATCTCATCGCTGCGCCGCAACCTGCAGTCAGAAGTGCTCAAGCGGCTGATCGATCTTTCCATGCCGAACTCCAGCATGGGTATCGCAAGCAAGCCGATTGCGAACCTGAGCGTCTTCAAGCTGCGCGATCTGAAAGGCAAGATCGACCGCACGCTCGAGCGGCACGGTAGTCGGCTCGACGCCTACACCATGGCGCACCTCGACGAGGCGCGCGTGCGTATCGAGAAAGCGCTCGACGCGCAGTACATCTACAACGCTGACGCCATCGGCGGCGGCGGGCTGCCATCGTTCCTCTTTCTCCACGAAAACCAGCCCGAATCCAGCCACAACTGATCGGCAGACATCCTTTTCGTATCGTGCAGCGCCCACCAGTCGGTGGGCGTTGTGCGTTTGTGGGAGCAAGGCGTGCGCTGGTATAGTGCAGCTGTGAGCCCGCCGCGCACACACCGGGAATGGGTCGATTGGTCGCAGCCGCTGGTCCCGGCCGCAGCGCGGTGGTTGCTCAACGCTGGATCGTCTCGCGCCGGCGTGTGCGATCTAGAACAGGTATTGTGTGTGACACCCGGCCGCCGAGCTGGTCGCGTCCTCCTCGAAGCGCTCCTGCATCGGTGTGATGAGGAAGACGTCGCGCTCATTCCGCCTCGTCTAGTTACGCCGGGCGCGCTACCTGAGGTACTTTGCGATCCGGAGCAGCCGAAACCGATCGCCACGCCGGAGGAACGCCGCTTTGCATGGGTGCGCGCACTGCAGTCGTGTGACTTGGAAACGGTTCAGCCGCTCGTGCCCAAGCCGCCGGCCGCTGACGACCTGCTCGCGTGGCACACGCTTGCGCGCCGGATTGAAGGCCTGCACGCCGAACTCGCCGGGTCTCTGCTGCACTTCAAGGATGTTGCTGATCGGGCCGCGCGCCTTGAACTCTTCGGCGAAACAGATCGCTGGAATGCGCTCGATCAGATTTATCAAAGATACATTGAAACGCTCGCCAACGCTGGTCTTCAAGACGCGCACCAGGCACGTCTCGAGGCGCTTACCGAAGCGCAGAAACTCCATTCCCTCAGCGAGCGTGCAACCCGTGCGCCGCTCGACCTGGTCCTGATCGCCGTCACCGAACTCAACCGCCTGCAGCGTCTCGCACTCACCAGCGCAGTTCGGGCCGACATCACCGCTTTCATCCACGCGCCCGAAGAGTTAAGCGACCGCTTCGACGATCTTGGCTGCATCATTCCTGACAAGTGGGCGAACAGCATGATTGATCTCCGAGAAGAGCAGATCATCATCGCCGATCGCCCTGACGATCAGGCCCAAGCTGTCCTGGAGCGACTTGCTGCGTTTCACCGAGGCGCGCCTGCTGACTCCATCACGATCGGCCTTGGGGATGAACTGCTTGCGGAGCCACTTCAGCGCGCCGCTGAGTGGACGGGCATCGGCATCCACCGGGCCGAAGCGACATCCCTCTCGCAAACACCGCCTTATCGGCTCATCGAGGCCATTCGAGACTGGGTTGCCGAGCAGCGTTTTGCTCCGTTCGCTGCGCTGCTGCGCCATCCTGATCTTGAACACTGGCTCCGTGCGCAGCCGATCCATGCTTCGACCATCGAGGGCGGCACCCGTGCTTGGCTCACCCTCTCCGATCGCTACTTCAGCGACCACCTCCACAAGCGCTTCACCGGCGACTGGCTCGGCGATCCTGAGAGCCGCATACAGCTCAAGCAGATCCACGACGCCGTGTGTGATCTGGTGGGTCCGCTTCGATCTCAAGATAAACGGCCACTCAGTGATTGGATAGCGCCAACACTGAGCATCCTCGAAGCAGTGTATTACAACACTGTTCATCATCCCAGCGACGCACAACTGCGCCGACCCTATGCAGCGGGGCGCGAAGCGTGCACCGGTATCCGCGATGCGCTGGAGGAACTTGCTGCGATCGACCAGCAATTGCAGCCACAGTGCGACGCAGCCACCGCCTTGACGCTGCTTCTGCTCGCATGCTCAGAGCAATCGCTTGCGATACATCCGCACGAAGGCGATATTGAAGCGCTGGGCTGGCTTGAGTTGCACCATGATGCTGCGCCGAACCTCATTGTCATGGGCGTCAATGACGGCTCCGTACCTCAGTCGATCACGTCGGATGAGTTCCTGCCCAATGCGCTGCGCGGCGCGCTCGGACTCCAGACGAGCGAAACGCGCTATGCGCGGGACGCGTATCTGCTCCATGCCATCGACCGGAGCCGCAGTCTGACGCTGATCGCGGGACGGCGCGGTCCGGAAGGCGATCCGCTCACGCCCAGCCGCCTGCTCCTCGCCTGCGATGCACAGCACCTGCCCGCGCGCGTGCTGCGCTTATCCGATGAGCACAGGGCCCTCCATCGGCCAGTGCCGATCGGCGCGCCAGCTGCCGCGGCACGATGTGAGTTTAAGGTCTATCAGCCGCTCAACGACCCACAACCGCTTGCACGCATCCGTGTCACCGCATTCCGCCAGTACCTCCAGTGCCCGTTTCGGTGGTACCTTGCGAATGTCGAACGGCTCGAATCGATCGGTGATGACGGCGACGAACTTGATCCTCTCGCCTTCGGCATTCTCGCTCACGAAGTCCTTCAGCACTTCGGCAATGATGAGTCCGCGCGCGAGTGTACGGATCCTGAGCAAATCTACAAGCACCTTGCCGATCAACTCAATCGCATCGCTGCAAACCGCTACGGAAAGCGCCCCCCGCCGGCGGTGCGCATCCAGCTCGATCGACTTTCGCGGCGTTTCGAGGGCTTCGCCCGCTTTCAGGCGCGCACGCGCTCCGAGGGATGGCGGATCGTGCAATGCGAGTTTCGCCTTCAGGATTGCACGCTTGACCTCCCGGATCAGCAACCGATTGTCGTCACCGGCACCATCGACCGCATCGACTTCCATGAAGGCGAGGAGTGTTTCCGAATCAGTGATTACAAGACTAGTGATCGCGGCGACACGCCCATGAAAGCCCATCATGGCAAGGAAAGATACGACGGCACGTGGATCGATCTGCAGCTGCCTCTTTATAGACATCTGGCCGCGCAGTGCGGTTATGGCGGTGACATTCAGCTGGGCTACATCAACCTGCCGAAGGACGTCAAGGCGGTGGAGTTCTGCGCGGCCCGCTGGACCGACGAGCAACTTGAGGAAGCAATTGATGCGGCAAGAGAAGTCGTGCGCAACATTCGCGCCGGTCATTTCATGATGAACGACGACTTCAATGCGGCTTTCGACGACTTCGCCAATATCTGCCAGACCAACGTGCTGGGCAGAGCTGATCAAGAAGCGGCGCTGGAGACGGACGCATGATTCTCTTGAGACAGCACGAAACACGGAGGGCCACGAAGTGCCACGGAGAGGGGCAAAGCATGGATGCGCCCAAAACAGCCCGACAAGATTCTCTCTGCTCTCCTCTGTTGCCCTCCGTGACCCTCCGTGGCGAATCGCCCGTGACGAACGCGGAGGGCGGCCAATGAGCATCGGCAGCACGATCAGCGCTACTGGCGGCGCGCATGCCGGCGGCGGCTCGCCTTTGCACAATGAATCAATCATGGCCTCCGCCGGGTCGGGCAAGACCTATGCGCTCTCCAGCCGGTACCTGCGGCTCATTCTCATGGGTGCGGAGCCGGGCTCGATACTCGCCAGCACCTTCACGCGCCTGGCCGCAGGTGAAATCCGCGATCGTATTCTTGCGCACCTGGCCGAGGCCGCTATTGATGATGTCCAGCGCGACGAACTCGCACGCTCTCTGGCGAGTGCATCTCGGCCGGGCGAGGCACGGCCGCTCACGAAATCAGAAGTGTTGAGCGCACTTGAACACCTGACGCGCAACCTCCACCGCCTCCACATCCGCACACTTGACAGTTTCTTTGCGCAGGTGGTGCGCTGCTTCGCGCTGGAACTCGGCATTGATCCGGCAGCTGAAATTGCTGATGCCGAACTCGACAGGGACATGCGGCGTGAAGCGATCGAGACGCTGCTCGATGAGCGTGATCCCCAGCCGCTGATCGACCTCCTGCGCGTTCTCACCGAGGGCAGTGCGGCGCGAAGTGTCACCGATGTCATCGACGGGGAGATGGCGGCACTGTACGAACTGTATCGCGAAGCTCCGCCCTCTGCGTGGGACCTGATCGACTTCTGGAAGCCGCTCGATGATGACGAACTTCACAGTGCGATCGAGACCCTCTGCGTCACGCCTTCGCAAGAGAACGGCCATCACGTCAATGCGCACCGCGCCGATTGTGAACGCGCCCGCGCGGCCGGGGCAGCCAGTTTCGACGACTGGTGCAGTTTTCTCTCGAAGGGCCTGCCATGCTCGATCATTCAGAAGGAGGCGATCTTTCAGCGGAAGGCAGTGCCTCCGAACGTCATCGCCGCCTACGAGCCGCTCATCGATCATGCAAGAGCCGTCATTCGCAACGCACTCGTCGCCCGGACACGCTCGACCCGAGATCTGCTCGACCGCTTCCACCATCGTTATGAGGAAGCCAAGGTTCGGCATAAGGCGATGACCTTTGCAGACATCACAGCCAAGATGGCTGAAGTATTCTCGACGCTCGGCTCGCGCTCTTCGGCTCAGCACGAGCAGCCGACAGCCGAGGAGATCTGCTTTCGCCTTGACGCCACGCTAAGACACCTGTTGCTCGATGAAATGCAGGATACAAGCGTGCAGCAGTGGCGCGCGCTGTCGGAGATCGTGCGCAACATCATCAGCGAACCACCGCCGATACGGTCGTTCTACTGCGTCGGCGATGTCAAACAGTCCATCTACGGCTGGCGCGAAGCGTGCCCGGAGATTCTCGCGCAAATGCCTGCCCTCATCGAGTCGCTTGGAGGCGACCCTGAGCATATGTGCGAGAGCGAACCGCTGATCCGCAATTGGCGTTCATCGCCCGCCGTTTTACAGACCGTCGATCGAGTGCTCATCGATACCTCCTCGAACCCCGCGATGGAGGGCTGCCCGCAGGCCGCCGAGTCATGGGATAGTGCCTATCTGCCGCATCATGCGCAGTTCCAGGACAGAGCGGGCTATGTTGAGTTGCGAATCGCGCCCCGCGCGAGTGACGGCGATGACGATCAGAACGCACTTCGCATCGAGTACGCAGCGGATTTGATCGCCCGCCTTTGCCGCGACGCCCCCGGCAGGAGCGTTGGCGTACTCACACGCACCAATAAATGCGTCAACCGGTTTCTTTATGAACTCGGCCCTGCGCGGCGCCAGCTTGATGTTGCAGGCAGGGGCGGCGGATCTCTCACTGATTCCGCAGCCGTAAACGTCATCCTCGATCTCCTGCGGCTCGCTGACCATCCCGATCACACCATCGCTGGATTTAACGTCGTTCATTCCCCGTTGGGCGAAGCGCTCAGCTTTACGAATCTCAAGCAGCAGCGCCATCGCATCGCGCGCACCATCCGTATGCAACTGCTCAACGAGGGCTACGCACGAACGATCGGCCGGTGGATTCGCATGATCGGCGCTCGCACGGACAAGCGCCAGTTCCGGCGGCTCATCCAACTGCAACAACTCGCTGCTCGCTTCGACGCTCATGCCTCACTGCGCGCAGATGACTTCGTTGCACTTGCAGAATCAACCGATGTTGGCAATGACCCGGCCGGTGCGCAGGTGCAGGTCATGACCGTGCATCAGTCGAAGGGACTTGAATTTGATATCGTGGTTCTCGCCGATCTCGATCAGGACATCGTGCGCATGAGCGGCCTGAAGATGATCACGCAACGTGATGCGGTCGGCAACATCACGCGTGTGGCTCGATACATGAATAAGGAAATCTGGTCGCACTTCGACGACCTCGAATCGATGTACCACCAGCAGAAAATGCGGATGGCGCGTGAATCGCTATGCCTGCTCTATGTGGCCATGACCCGCGCCCGCAACGCACTGCACATGATCATCGATCCGCCTGCTGAGAATGCGAAGAAAGTGCGTGGCCGGCTCTCCAGCATCATCCGCTGCGCCCTTGCTGATGAGGATGTCGAGCCCGACACCGTCGTGTACCGCTGCGGCGATGAACGGTGGTTTGAGAGGCAGCCGGTCGCTGCCGAGAGCGAGGTGAAAGCCGATCCGTTGCCGACAAACATCAGCATCGCGCCCGAGTCGGGCGAGGTCCCGCGCGGGAGAGCGACAGCATCGGCATCGCAGTTGCTGCACGATGAACATCCCGATGGACGCCGCGCAGCTCCTACCTTCCTGCGCTTGGGCGACCGCGCCGCACGTGAACGAGGGACGGCGATTCACGCAATGTTCGAACAGATCGAGTGGATTGAAGAGTTTCAACCGAACCGAAATCAGCTCAAGCGCATTGCATTAAAGTCAGCGCCTCGCCGCGGCGAAGCGTGGGCCGATCAACAGGTCGATGCCTTTCTGAACATGATTGAAGGCGATGCCATACGCAGTGTGTTGTCGAGAGAAGCTGCCGGTGACGGCGCGGTTGTGATGCGCGAGGTTCCCTTTGCGCGACTTGTTGACGGCGCAGCGCAGCGAGGCATGATCGATCGTTTGACGGCACGTTACGGCGCGGAGGGCGCTTGCACCTGCGCAGTCGTCCTGGATTTCAAAACCGACGCCGTTGGCGCCGCTGCGGCCATCACGCGCGCAGCGCAGTACCAATCGCAACTCGAAACCTATCGTGCAGCCGCCGCCCGCCTCCTCGACATCGAAATGGATCGCGTCAGCATGAAGCTGCTCTTTGTGTCATGTGGCGAGATCGTTGACCTGCTCTCCAGATGAGCCACGAGCGCGGTCGCGCGCATAATCGACGAGCATCCCTGAATCTACCGCCGACCGATCTGGATCGAGCGCACGCCGTCGTTTCGAATGGGACGCCCACCATCCGAAGGGATGAAGGTGGCTCGCAGATCGGCGGCTGTCAGCTCGTACTCATCGCCGCGCGGCCCCCGATCGAGAAGCGACAGTCGAAAGTGATACGACGGACCCCAGCGCGCTTCCGCGAACGACCTTTCGACTTCGTCAGCCGTGATGTGCCATGTCATGAGCGGTGAAGTCTCCGGATCAAGCGCAAGCCCTCGCGGATACAACTCGAAGACAAAATCACCCTCCTGCCGCAGCGCCATCGGATACGATCGAGAGAAAAGCCCGACCGTCGCGCGAATCAAATCCGGATAGCCGTTGCGATCCGTATCCTCCGGCTTCCCTCCAACCATAAAGACCATGCGCTCGACCTGAGCAGAAGCGGGAGCAGCCGCCACCGATTTTGGCGCCGGCGGCAATGGCCGGCCATCGCTACTTATCACCGACGATGTCTGACATGATGCAAGCATGGCGCATACCAGCACTGTCCAGCAACTCAACGCGCATGCCCATCGTTGATGAACGATCTGGCGGAGCGCGTCGAAGCTTTGCGAAGAAGCAATCATGCGAATACTGCTCAGCCGCCGCTCACCCTTAGCGCAGTCCGAAGAAGCAGCAGATCGAATTCGTAGGCAAGACTTTTGTTCACTTGCAGTCATGGGCAATCTCAATCATTGTCAACTTCTTCGTCTCGGCGAGCAGGGACAAGCCGGACGTTTGAATCAATTCGCCGCTCGCGCATGTCCGTTCCCGTTTTCCGGATACTTTGCTTGATCTCCTCGGGCAAAGTCAAACGATCGATTTCACGATCGGTCAACTCCTGAACACGACTCACCTCTGCCGGGCTCTCGATGACATGCGGCGTCAGGACGATGAGCAGTTCCGTCTTCGCCGTCTCCTCCGTTTCACTCCGGAAAATACCGCCGATGAACGGCAGCTCGCCGAGGAGCGGCACCTTACTATCCCGCCGCTCGAAGCGGTCCGAGATAAGACCTCCGATGACGATGGTCTGCCCGTCGAATACCGTCACTGTCGTTTCCGCCTCGCGCTTGGTGATGATCGGCGCCTCGAAGTTCTCTGATATCTGAGTCGTACGAGCACTCACGTTGGAGATTTCCGGCGTGATCTTCATTCGGACGAACCCGTCCGGGTTGATCGAGGGCGTTACGTCGAGAATGACGCCGATCTCCTGTGGCTCGACCGAGGTCTGCACGTTGCCGAATTCGCTCACGTTGATCTGCGTGGGAAGTCGAATCGTCTCACCGACCTGGATGCGCGCCCGTTCGTTGTTCGCGGCCATAACCGAAGGATTGCTCAGCACCTGCAAGCGTCCCTGCGCCTCAAGAGCGCGGATCAGCAGTTCGAAATCCGTTGAGGCAATCGCCAGATTCGGCACACCAAGGCCGGCTGCAAACGCACTCGCCGCTCCAAACGGAGTGCCGATCGCCACGTCTTCCGGGGCGCCGATCTGGAAGTCGATCCCCCAATCCCTGCTCGAGTCGAGCGTTACTTCTGCAAGGAGCACCTGAATGAGAACCTGCGGTGGATCAACATCCAGCCGATCGATCATCTGTTTCACGCGCTCGACATAGCGCGGGCTTGCTGAAACAAGGACTGTATTGGATTTCTCGTCTCCGACAATCGTGATCTCACGCTCAAGCAATCGGGCAGCCGATCCGATCTGATCCGCGCCCATCGTGCTGATGAGTTTTTCCTGCTCCTGTGCGACAAAGTCGCTCAGGACACGCGCAACCTCTCCAGCCACAGCATTGCGCAGTTGATACACAAACACATCGCGCTCATTGGCCTCCTGCGAATCAAGATCAGTCACGACCTTCTCAACCAGATCGAGATAGGTCGGCGTACCGGAGACCAGCAACGAGTTCGTGCGGCTATCGACGGTGATGGACAATTGCTGACGTTCGTCGGGCACCGCAGTCAGCTCCACCCCTGAAAGTCCGACACCAGCCGGCGGCGCAACCGCGTCCAAGCCCGGCGAAGGCGCTTCGACAGCCACGTTCTCCCGTGGACGCAGCACGAAGATGTTCCCCTGCCGCTGCAGACTGAATAGGTCCGTCAGAATCTGCGCCATCGCCATGGCATCTGCATTGATGAGTTTGAAGATACGGACCGTCTGTGAACCGACACTCGATTCATCGAGGTCGCGAATCATGCGTTCGATCATTCGAAGCGATTCATGCGGAGCGGAGACGATGACCGTGTTGGTGCGCACATCCGGCGTCAGCGTGATCGATTCTCGTACCGCAGCGCCAAGGTGCATTTCAACAGCAGGATCCGTCGCGCTCCCGTCGACTGACTCTTCGCCTTGCGTGCGGGCGATCTCACGCACATACTTGAGTACCGTCGCCTGCCGACTTCCCGCTCGAGTGCCGATGCCTCGTCCGCTCAGGACGTTCTCGATGAGACCGACAATCTCCTGCGCATTGGCCGACTGAAGCGCGATAAGCTTCGTTTCGATCACGGTGCCGGGCGTCGCGCCGTCAAGCCGTGAAATCAGACCTTTGATGATCTGCACATCGCTCGCCGGAGCGTTCACAAGGACAGCGTTTAGTCGCTCATCAGCCGTCACCCGAACCGCACCGTCCCCCCGCACCCGGTTCGCCTCGCGTACATGCAGTTCGTTGAGCAACTGAACCATGTCCGTAGCCCGACTTGCGCCGCTCAGCATGATGACATCAACCTCGCTGCCGGGCGATTCGAGCGACTCCTGCTCGTGCTTCACGAGTACTTCGATCAGGCCCTTGATGACTTCGAGATTCTCCTCGGTCGCAGCAATAATGAGCGAGTTCGTCGCGAGGTCCGGTTCGATCGATACCCGATCTGACGGCGTGCGAGTGTCGCCCAATGACTGCATGCGCTGATCCATCAGCCGACTGATGCGCGGAGCGAGTTGCTCGGCTCTCGTGCCGGGCGCGACCGCCACAACATGCAGGCCGATTGCAGGGCTGAGCGGCGCTTCGCCGAGCTTCTTCACAAGGTCTTCGATCGCTGCGAAGTCTTCAGGGTTTGCAGCCACCAAGAGCGAGTTCGTACGTGGATCGGTCAGCACGAGCGGCCGCTGGCTCGAACGTATCTCAGCCGGCTGATCGGCATAACGCCGCTCCATAATCTGATTGATCGCGTTCGCCATGCGATCGATATTGCCCCCGCCGCCCTGTAAGGGAAGCACATGGACGAGTGAAACATCGCTCAGCGTGGAGGTATCGAGGTCTTTCGCCAGCCGTTCAATCACTTCGAATGATTCATTCCCGGCTGCGACGATGAGCGAGTTGGTGCGCGGCTCCGCGACGATGGTCGCCCGTTCCAGATCAGCGGTTTCCGGCTGCACGCGGCGCAACCGCTCTAGCCGGGCATCCATCAACTGCTGCACGAGCCCTGCCAGGCGCGTCGCACTGGCATGCGCCAGTTCCACCCGGCGGATCTCACGAAGGTCAGGCGCGACCTCCGCGTCCAGCGTGGCCAGCAACGACTCCAGAACGGCGAACGAGCGCGCGCTGGTGGTCACAATCAGAGAATTGGTGCGCTCTTCCGGTTGCACGATGACGCGGTCCTCGGGCCGGATGGCCTTCGATTCGACCTGTTGATCGAACAGCCGCGTGATGGTGGTCGCGAGTCGCGCAGCCGAGGCGTGTTCGATGGGGTACACGCGAACCGCCGCACTTGGTGAAGCCGCCTCAATGTCGAGCATCTTGACGAGTTCCCCGACCACTTCAAGATTGACCGGTGTCCCGACAAGGATCAGCGCGTTGAGTTGCGGCTCTGCGCGAATCACCAACCGCGTCATCGGCTGGAACACGTCCGATTCCAACACGCGCCCGCCGTCATTCTCCAACCGCGCCATGCGGAGGCGGCCGATCTGCCGTTGAAGCGGTGACGACTGCGGCAGGTTCGCAGCGCCCTCCACAATGATTGACTGAAGCGTCTGCGCGAGGTCGCCAGCATCGGCATAGCGAAGCGGCACAATGCGCGGCTCCACCCAGCCGGCTGTAATGTCTGAATCCAGCCGTTTCACCAGAACCTCCACCAGCGCGACTGCATCTTCCTTACCTGCAACGACAACCGTGTTCGTGCGCTCATCGGTCGTGATCGCAATTCCCCCCGAGAAGAGCGCTTCACCTACGACGCCGGCCGGCACCAGCGGCACGGTCACGCCCGGCACCTGTGCAATGTCGCGCCCTTGTGCGAAGAGTTCCCTCACAATGCGGCTGAACTGCTCCGACGAGATGTTCTGAAGCGGAAAGATCTGCACGGTCGCAGCATCGGTGATCGGTACCTGATCGAAGATGCTGATGATTTCCTGAAGCGCTTTGATGTTCGATTCACTGCCTGAAAGTACGATCGCATTGAGACGTGGATCAGCAAGGACGCGCGTCGGCCGGGTGAGGTCAAGCTTGAGATCCGGCTCATTAAGCCCGTCGCGCCGCACCGAAAGACGACGGACCTGCTCGCGAATCGCACGTGCCAAGGGTGTTTGCACGTGCTGCTCGCCCGGTGCGAGCACCTGGTGAAGGATGCTTGCGACCGATGACGCATCGGAATTGCGCAGCCGGACGATGCGCACCTGAGATTCCGCAACGTCCTGCATCGGCTCCGAATCGATCGCCTTGAGGAGACCGACAACCGTCTCACGATCACCGGGACTGGCGACTACGATTAGCGCATTCCGGCCTTGCATCACCGAAACCTTGATCGGCTCGGAAACGACCCGATTGATCGAATCGACCGGCTGCTGCTGATGCAGACCAATCGTTTCAATCATCGACTTTGCAGCATCTGGTGAAATGTTCTCAAGCTCGATGATGAAAATCGACTGCGTCGCGCCGGGGGAGAGCGCATCGAGTTGCCTGGCTGTCGCTTCGATTTCGCGAAAGAGGCCGGCAGTTGATGCAATGATGAGCGAGTTGCCCTGCGCATCCACCTGTATGGAAAGCGGCTGATTCGTCCGCTGCGCCTTGGCCTGATAAGCGTCACGAACGGCGGTGGCGATGCGCGCGGCAGGAGCGGCGGCCAGTTGCAGCACGTGTACGGTCATGCCTTGCTCGGACGCCTGCTGTTGAAGCGCGTCCGCAAGCGCCTTGATCTGGCGGAACTCATCGTCCTCTGCCCGGACGATGATCGTGTTCGATGTCTGATCGCCGACGATGAGGACTCCCTTTCCCCCTCTCGCTCGATCAGAACCAGGTGTCGCCTGTTCATAAAGCTGCTTGAGTGATTCGGCAATGACAACCGGATCGCCTGTTGAAACCGGTATCAACTGCGGCGGCGGCAGCTTCGCGAAGTCGGCAACATCGAGCTGCTCAATGATCGTGTCGATTTTGCGCAGGTTCTGACGCGAGGCCGAGACGACCACCGAGTTCGTCAGCACCTCTGCGGACGCCCGCACCCACTCATCCGCTTCAACAAGGACGGTCGGGCCCAGGTTCTCGCGGCGATCCTCACCACCCCCAGCGGAACGCGGCTGCCGCTCCGCTTCGCGCCCCGCCCGCCCACGCTCCATCGTTCCTGCGAACGCTTCATTGATTGCTCGCGCAACAGAGCGCGAATCTGCATAGGTCAGCGGGAAGACCTGCAATTGCAGTGAAGCGTCGTACTCTTCACTATCAAGCTCCGCCAGAAGTGCCCGGATGCCATCCCATTCTCCTTCCTCTGCCGAAATGACCAAGGAGTTCGTCGCCGGGTCCGCCACGATGCGCACGTTCCACTTGCCGGGCGTGTCGGCTTCAGCAGCGGTCGCACCATAGAAAATGGACAGCGCCTTCTGCACGTTTTCCGCCTCGGCGAACTCGAGCGGCACGAACTCAGTCAATCGGCGACGACCTGCCGGGCGATCGATTTCATGGATGATCTTTGAGAACTGCTCAAACTGGTCCGCCGTCGCCGCGATGATGAGGTGATTCTCAAATCGGTTGAAGTCGACGCGAGGCAGCGGGTCGTTCGGCCCGAGGGGGAGCGCACGAATCATTTCGCGCAGCGTGATGCTTACGTGGTCCGCCATCGCATGTTCAAGCGGAATGATGCGGTACTCAACTGGGTTGGCTGCAGGCACATCGTCGATCTGCTTGATGAGCGATTCGATCACGGGGAAGGACCGCTCCGTCGCCGTCACTATCAACGTGTTCGAGCGGCGGTCAGCCACGATGCGGCCTTTGACTTCTACGGCAGGGAGTGACTCATCATCCTCCAATCGGATGACAATCCCCTTGCCCGGCGTTCGCCCCTGCGCATCAAGTTGCAGCGTCTGGCCCAGCAGCCGCTGCGCCTCTTCGGCCCTTGCCCCCTCAAGAACATAGGTTCTGATGATCGTCTCTTCTGCTGCGGGTGGAGAATCAAGTCGATCAATCAATGCCCTCACTTGGCCGAATTGCTGCGGCGGCGCGTTCACGATCAGTGAGTTCGTGCGTACGTCCGATGTGATGGTCACGCCCTGTCCACCCTGGCCGCGGCGTGGAAACTGCTCGCGCAGGATCCGGGCGACCTCATTCACCTCCGCGTCCTGAAGCGCGATAATCTCAATCACCCGATCGCCGGAAACATCCTGTTGGTCGAGCCGACTCAGAAGATCGCGAATCGTCGCCAGGTCTTCCGGCGGGGCGGAGACGATCAGCGAATTGGCCGACGTGCTGGGAATGATCGTGGCGCTGGAAGCGGGCGAATTCGTAGCGCGGGCGCGGTCGATGAGAAACTGCCGCAGAGACTGCGCGATCTCGCCGGCCTGCGCAAACTCCAATGCAAGGACGCGCGTCTCATGCTCGGGAATCGAAACCTGCTCATCGATTCCCGCAATCAGCCCCGCGATCTCATCATGCTCCCGATTGCTCGCGGAAATGATCAGCGTCTTGCTCGCCTCATCGACGCGCACATTGACGACTGATGGATCAGGCGGCAGCCACCAGCGCCGCTCCGATCGCCCGCCATCGCCGAACACTTCGCTGATGACCTGTGCAACCACATCTGTCTTGGCATGCCGAACCGGATAGAGTCGCACCGTTCGCTGCGCGTGATCGGCGACAGGCGAGTCGAGAAGGTCGATCAATTGCTCGACGATCTCGAAGCGATCTCCTTCTCCGGTCACGATGAGGACATTCAATCGAGCGTCGGCGCGAACGGCAATCGTGCCACGATCACGCTGCTGCGCCTGCGGACGGGGCGGCCAGAACCAGATCGCTTCCTGATTCCAGATCAGGTCATCAATCAGTTGCTGCACTGTCTCATGAATGTCTGTCGCACGGGCGTGGCGCAACTGAAACACACGGAACGTCAACGAACTGGTCGCCTGCGGCGAGTCAAACTGTTCCACGAGCGTCTTGATCTGTGCGAAATCGTCGTCTGACGCTGCGACGAGCACAGTTCGACTGGCTTGATCGCCGATGATTGAAATGCGCCGGCCCTGCTCGCGCCGGCCACGACCCGCTGAGGCGATTCGCGCTCGATCATCAAAGAGCCGTTGAATCGCTCCAGCCACGGCCTGTGCGTTTGCGCGCTCGAGCACGATGGTTCGCACCTCGAACTCACGGGCCGCATCGCGATCGATTTCCTTGAGAACCTGATCGATTTCTTGATTGACATTTTCCGGCGCCCTCACCAGCAACATGCCGGAGTTGTCGTCAGCGACGATCATCGTCGTGGCTCTGCGATCCTGATCCGCTCCCAATACAACCTGGTCGAGGATTTGCGATGCCCGGCTGGGCATCGCAGAGGCGAGTTCAATCGTGCGAAGCGCATGGACACCCGGCGCGTCACCCAACTGCTGATCGAGTTGTTCAAGCAGCGTATCGATTTCCTTGAGATGCTCAGGAGAAGCGCTCACAACCAGCGTATTCGTGCGGTCATCGACGCCGAACTCCGGCTGTATGCCAGTGCGGTCCCGTATCGATCGAAAACGAGACTGGAAAATGCTGCGCAGCGTGCGGTGCAGTTCCGAGGCCCGCGCATGCCGCAGCGGATACAGTTTTAATGATGACTGCTGCACACCGGATTGCAGCGTCTGATCGAGCAATTCGATGTACTGGTCGATAAAGCTGATCGATGCGGGCGGACCCATCACGATCAGGGAGTTGGTATGGGCGTCGGGGCTGATGCGAACATCATCAGGATTGAGAATCGCCTCGATGGGTTCACCACTGCCAGGCGCAAGAAGTGTGACCGCAAGGTCGCGCATGCGCTGCTCCTGACGACCGCGCCGGCCTCGCGGCTGCTGCGAGTCCGGCGCAAGCAAGTTGCGAACACTCTCCGCTGCGCGATCAGCGTGAATGGTCTGAAGCGGATAAATCTTGACGACGACTTCCTGCGTTTGAGACGGCTGCGATAGCGCAGCGATCAACGATCCTACCGCATTGAAATCGGCGTCATTGCAGGTGATGACCAGTGAATTCGTGACCGGGTCAGGGATGACGCTGATGCGATTGCGATACTCGCCACGACGACCTCCTGCTGGAGTCATCTGCGCAAGCGTCTGATTGATCAGCGATGAAAACTGGCGCACCTCGAATGCATCGGGCAGCGCGAGCAGTCGCACCGTACCGGGCGCGGCGGGAAGTTGATCTTGGACTTGTTGCGCGAGCGCCCGAAGCCGATCGACCGCGCGCGGCGGACCGACGATGATGAGCGAGTTCGTGGCCTCGTCGACGGCGATGGTGACATCGGGCGGCATGCTCGCCTCGCCGGGAATGACTCCGCCGACTTTGCCGCCACCTGCGTCCTGAGACGTATTGGCGCGTTCACGAGGTGACTCTTCCTCATTGGAGCCGGCGGAGAGCGCGGAGGGGGAGGAAGAAGAAAGGAGGGAGAGGGTAGTCGCGTGAAGCAGTTCCGGAAGCCGGAGGCCTGCAGCCCGCGCCGCCTTGCCGGGGGCAAAGCGAGTCAGTCTCCCCTCTCGAGACCTCCGCGCTCCCGGCGGGCTCCAGTGGGTGACGTCAGAGCATACATCGGCGCGAGCCAATCTGCTCGTTGAACTTTCCTGCTGACGTGTCCCACTGGGCAGCCACGACGTTGATTCTGCTGCCGGTTCAACCTCCGGTTCATCACCGGCCTTCTCTCTCGCATCAAGCACAGGAGCGCGGCTCGGAGCTTGCCGCTTGAGCAGCTCATCGAGCGTGATGACCTCAACCGCGCTGCCGCGGCTGGATTCGATCAATCTCTGCAAGGTTCGAGCAACATCAGCGGCACTCGCCTTGGCGGGGTCGATCGGGATCGTCTGCACATGGCGGCTCGTCGCAATCGTTGCCCGATCGATGCCGGCAACGACTTCCTCAATCGTGCGAAACTGCGCTTCGCTTGCGCGAATCAGCAGCGTGTTCGATGCTGCGTCCACACGCACGGTCGGCGGCGCGTCCATCGAATCCGACTCGTCAAAGAGATGCTGAACATTGGCTGCGATCGCGCTGGCATCGGCGTTTTCAACGCTGAGCACGCGCACCGCCCGGCGGCCCATCACCTCGTCAACTTCTCGCGGATCTACATCAAGCTGGCCAACCATCTCCTCCGCGATGTTGAGAACCGATAGTGGCGCGGAGATGACCACGGCATTAAGTCGATGGTCGGCTGCAACTCGAACATCAGGTCCGGTGTCCGGCATTTGCATGTTGCGGCGCAGGGCATCCATCCGCAGCCAGATCGGAATCTCTTCACCGGCGAGGAGTTGCTCCACGATCGGCGCGACACGCTCAGCACGCGCATGCTTCAAGAACACCGTGCGCACTTGTGTGCGGTCAATACCCATGCCCTGGTCGAGCGGTTGGATGATTTCTTCAATCTCAGCCATCTGCTGCGGGGCCGCCGCAACGACGATCGAGTTGCTTGATGGCTCAGCTGTGATCGATGGCGGGTTGCGGTTGAGTGCAGCCCGAGCTGCAGGCGTCGCCGACGCCGTCTTGGCCTTGATCGCTTCGCGCACGGCTGTCGCGACGTTCGCTGCCTCCGCCTGCCTGAGTTGGAAGATCCTGATGTCGACCGCGCCGGCGCGCCCCGCGTCGCTGGCAGACATCGAATTGTCAAGCTGCTGAATGAGTTCGTCCGCCACCGGCATGATCACTGCGGGGGCCGAAACGATAAGCGCATTGGTTTCGCGGTCGGCGGTAATCTGAAGAAGCGCATCAGCGCGGAGCCCCGGCACATCGGCAAACTCACCCGCCAGAACGTCCGCTTCAATCCTCGACATCAACACCGGCCGCAGCATCGACGCCAGATTTTCCGCAAGTACATTTTCGAGGTGGAAGAATCGAAGCGTTGTCGGTGGCGCAGTCCGCTGAACATTCAGGTCAGCGAGCACATTCTCCACCCGGTCGAAAGCGTCGTGAGGACCGCTCACGATCAGCGACCGTGTCATCGGCTCAGTTGTAATCGTCACCGGCACCCGGCCCACGCCAGCTGCGCCATCAGTCAGGGAGCCGGCCGTGGCCAGATCGCGCAGCGTCTTTGCGACGGCATTGAGGTCGGCGTGCATAATGCGATAGGTGCGCACCTCGCTGTCTTCCGTGAACTGCTGGCGATCGAGTTGCTCGACCAACTGCTCAAAGCCGACCATGCGCTGAATCGGCGCATCAACAATCAGTGAATTCGTGTGCCGATCGGCTCGTACAACGATCTCGCGCGGCTGCTGAAGATGCGGCATCGGCCGGCCGAACCGGTCGCGCGGCATCGGGGGCTCCGGAAACATTTCATCGATCGTCCGGGCAAGTTCCTCCGCCCGCGCCACTTTGATTGGGAAGATTCGAATTTCACGCCCGTCATAATCCCGATGCTGCGCGTCGTTGGCGCGGTCATTGAGTTGATCAACGATTGCCTCAATCTCGGTCAGGAGTTCAGGATGGGCCGCAACGATCAGCGAGTTGGTTTGATTGTCAGCCGTGATCGTTACCGGTCGGGCGCTTCGGTCCTCCGCGGGACGCTGCTGATACTGCCGTGTGAGCACGTTCGCAAGATTCGGCGCATCGGCGAGCCGCAGTTGCAGAATGCGCAGCGGCGGCACCGAGCGGTCCTGGGGCACATCAAGTGATGCAATCAACGGCGCAAGGGCTTGATGCTGCTCGTTCGTTGCGGTGATCAGCAACAGATCGAGATCGTCAAACGGCTGCAACTCCATCAAGCCGCGTTCACCGCCCAAAACTGAGTGGCGCGCACCAAGATCACGAATGGTCTGCGCCAATTCACTCGGCCGGGCGTGCGCGGTGCGAATCTGTCGCGTCTCCCTTTGAACGATCGTGCTCTCAACGGATCGCAGGATTTCTGCCAAACGGTTGAGCGCGGCGGTGCTCCCCACCGCGGTGATCGTTTTCGCCTCATGATCAAGCCGGGCGTCAATCTCCATGCCGTCGATCCGCTTGCCGTCTGGCCCGAGCGCCTGCATGTCATACAACTCCAGGCAGCGATCGTAGATCGACTTCGGCTGGTCGCTTGAAACACGCAGAACGCGGACACTGCGATCGACCTTCGCCGGGCGATCAAGCGCCGGAATGACGCTTTCAACCGCCTGCACATCGGCCGCAGGGCCGGAGATGATGATCGACCTGCCGTCCGGTCCCGCAACGATCTTGCTCGAGGCGATTTGCCGATTGTTGAGAAGTCCGGTCAGCGCGCGAATCAAAGCATTTGGATCGGCATGCTCAAGGGCGGTGACGACGATGCGTCGATCAGCCGCCGCAGCCGCACTGTCGATCCCGCCGTCGATCTCATTGAGCAGCGCCATGCCTTCTGCAATCGCAGTATCGGAGCCGACAATGGTGATCTGACCGAACTCATTGAGCGGCAGGACGGCCGGTCGCTGGTCCTCCGGCAGTTTGTTGTAGATTTCAGTAAGCCGCTTCGCGGCATCCGTGGGTGAGAGCACTCCAAGCGCGACGGTGCGGATGGCTCGTCCCCCTGTTGTGGCCGGCACATCGAGCAGCGTCAGCGCCTGCCGCAGAGCTTCAAGACGCGCCGGCGCGCCTTTCGCAATGATCGAGTTGGTCCGTTCGTCGGGCGAAATGGAGATGCCCTGAAGCACGTCCTCCGTCTTCTTCACCTGTTGGTTGTTCGGCCCAAGCGCAAAGATTTCAACCTTCTCGCTCAGCAGCGCGTTGATTGAAGGGACAAGGTCAGCGGCACGAGCATGCTTGATTCGAAAGATCTCGATCGTCCCTTCCGGATCTGCCCGATCAAGTTCGTCCACGATGCGCAGCAGTCGCCGAACCTGCGCAGCGGTTTCAGTCACCACCAGCGAGTTCTGCTGCTCAAGGGCAGCCACCGCGCCGTATGAACCGACCATCTCCGCCAAGCGTTCCGCCAGCGGCTTCGCCATCGCCAGGTTGAGCGGGCGCACCACAGTGACGATCTGCTCACCGGTGACGTTTTCCGGCACCTTGCCGACGAATGTAGGAAGATCGCTGCGCTGGACCTGCTCAAGCTTCTGAAGGTAGAGCATGTCGTCGCTGACGCGCAACATGACACCCTTTGACTGCAGAATGATGTTGAGCACTCGCAGCGCATTCGGCAGGTCGTAGGACTCGGGCGAGAGGTAGTCGAGCGTGCCATCCGGAACGTCGGCATGCTTGATGACCGGAAGCCCTGTGGTGCGCGAGAAGAAGTCGATCACCTGATCGAACGTCGCGCCCTTGAAGTTGAACCGGATGCTGGGCGGCTCTGATGGATCGGCTGGCTCTCCTTCCTGATCGGGATGCGCCCCGGAGGGGATCGAGATCAATGAGAAGAGATGCGGAAGATGCACCCCTGCCGCGTCATAAGTCGTCGCATCGCTCGACCATTGTGCGCCCGGCGGTTCGCTGTTCTGAACAGAATCAGCGAACGCTGCAAAGGCAAGCGCGAATGCCCCGATGAGTGAAAGACATGCTCCTGTACGCATCCTGCGACTCCTTTCAGAAGAAAGTCTGCTCGGCCTCGGCTGACGCATGCAGCCGCGGGCTGGCCGAACTTGACACCGGCTCCGCCGGTTGGCGGACAGTTTACTTGTTTACCGGCGACCTGTGGTCAAGATTCCCCCCCAGCGGGACAAGAAACCGACTTTCGTCCATTTCAAATATCGCCTGATCGCCATCAATGGCGACAAAAGTCGCCTCGCCGATCGACTCCCCCGGCGTCAGGTGCCGCGCTTCGCCCGACTTGCGATGACGTAACCACACCTCAATGCCGCCTTCAGCCGCGCCCGTCTGCGCGACGCCCGTGACCTGCCACTGGCCATACGGAAACTTGGGCGGCGTCGGCGGCACGATCGCGGCCGGTTGGACCTCGGGCGCTGGCTGCTCCGGCGGCGGTACCTTGAACGGGTTCGAGACGAGGAGCGAGGCGAAGCGCGTGCGGCGGGATTCGTCGTAATCCAGAGCCGTCAGAGCTTCCGCATCTTCGGCAAGCGGGGACTCCGCGACGCTCGGATCAGGGATGAACAGCGTCTGCAGTCGAATCGTCGCCCCGAATCGTTCGCCGTTTGACGGCCCATGCGGAGTCAACCGCACTTCATTCACGCGCTTGATCCACGGCTCGGCTTCAATGCGATCGAGCAATTCCACGATCTGTGGCAATGATCCCTCAGCCGTGATGGAACCGTCAATTTCAACAAAGTCGATCATCTCGCGCAGCTCACGCTGAACAGGATTTCGAGAGCTGAAGAGCTGATACGCCGGACTGCGGCGCGCAGTCGATGAGCCGGTGGCGACGGTGGCACGTTCAATCCTTAACTCTTCGGCAATCCGGTTGAGCCGAGTTCGCAGCAGGTGATCGACTGTTTCAAGATCATTGCCAAGCGTGCGTTCGCCGATCTCGCGCAGTTTTCGTTGCAGGCGCGGCCGCTCGTCAAGCTTGTTCTTGTACTCGACCGCGCTCGTCTGCGCCTTCTCCAGTTTCTCAAGTAGCGCGCGCCGAGGTTGAAGGTAGACAGTCTTGGCGCCTTGCCACAGCAGCGTCACACCAATGAGCCCAGCGACGATAAACAACACCCAACGCGAAGGATTCTTCATCGCGCGCCTCCTGCAAGTGTGGCATCGTTCGTTCGCTTGCCGTCATCAGGCACCGAACGCTCGGTCCGAAGGCGGTAGGTGAACCCGTACGGAAGGCGCTTGCCGCCGGCGGGCGCGTCAGCGCCGGTTGACGTTGCCGTATAGATCGCGTTACGCACCAGCGCGTCGCGAAATTGATCGGCGGTCACACGATTGTGTGCCTCGCCCGCAATATCGATGAACACATGTTTTTCGGAGGACCACTTGTGCGACCGCCGATCAAATCTCACACCGCTGAAGTTGAGCCGGCCGGTCCACCCATCGAGCACAACCTCGCCCGGCTGTGGCGCCATGTTCGTCAGATACATGATGTGTTCGAGCCAATCGACGCGGGCCGCTTGCCAGCGCTCAATGTGCTCCAGACGATACAGCTCGCGCCCGTGGCGCACGTAATCGGGATAAAGCGAATCGGCCCGCTCCTTGGCGGCAGCAACTTGTGCTGCAAGGGCTGCAAGATCGCGCCGGGCGAAGGTCCATGCCGCCAGGAGAACGAGCACCAGAGCGGCCGCAGCGAACATCACGCGCTTGCGCCGCTCAGCTGCGCGGTCCGGCGCCTTTCGCGGATGCGCAAGATCAATGGAAACCACACCATGCATGGGCTCCAGCAGGAGTCCTGCAAGCGGCCAAAGGCGATCCATCTGATGGCCAGCGGCGTCAACCAGCGGATGCGCGCTGAGCACCTCCGCATCGACGTCCAACATGTCGCCGATCGGCGACGCTACTTCGGCTGCAACCCTTCGCTCCCCCATCACTGCGACGTGGCGCACATCCGTGGAATCCTCGGCTATGCGATAGCTCATCCAGGTGCGCCGCGTCTCCGTGATGATCGAATCGATCAGCAAGTCGTTGTCGCGCCATGGAATGGCCTCAGCCGCGCGCGAAAATCGAATCGTGCCGTCGGCTCCGGAAGAGTCAATCACGCAGAACTCGATCGATTCCCCGATGATGTCCACCGCGAGAATACTCTGCTGCGTTTGCTCGCCGAGATGTCGCAGCAGCATTGCTGAACCCAGGTTGCGCAGTGAGATCCGTTCAATGCGAATCTTCGCAGTCCTGGCGATGCGGGCGGCATGCTCAACCGCCTCTCGTTTCACAGCAATTGCGAGCACGGTCGTACTCGCATCTTCGCGTTGGATCGGGATGAAATCCACCACCGCAGTGCTTGCGTCGAACGGCAATTCACGGCCCATGGCCAGCCGGGTCATCTCCGGAAGTTCAGCTTCGTCGCTCGTCGGCAAGCTCAGCCGTTTGAGGACCGCATGCTCGCGAGGCAACGCAAAGACCGCTCGCGCGCCGCGCGGGAAACCCTTCTCACGCAACGTTTGCCCCAGCCATGTGCCAATCGCCTCCGGCTCACCATCAAGAAGATCGTTCGGAACGTCTTCAATGAGTGTCTTGCTGATCTTCAGGATTCGGCCGTTGGGCTGAGCCAGCACCGCGCGTAGCCGCAGGCGGCCGAGATCGATCACCATTGTCGCACGTGCAGGCATCGCAAGTCATCCTACCGGCAATTCGTGAACACGTTCAAACCTGGTGCAACAGAAGCTGGAGTGACGGGCACCCACTGCACCCAACAAACCAAAATCATCCCGGCTTCCAACGCCCAATCCGCGCGCCCTTGCCCGCTTCGTCATCTGCCGGCGGCTCCTCAGTATCCGGTTCAACCTCGCCGTCTTCCTCGAGGCCCGGCTCTTGATCCGGCTCTTCATCGCCCTCGTCAATCACGTCTTCATCCGGCTCCTCGACCTCCTCAACCCACCAATCCTCCTCCCAATCGAGTTCTTCATCCATTGCCAGTGAAGCATTCGATGCGATGATCGCCGCCGTCTCGAGCAGCGTCACATCGCGCAGGTAGGCGACGCGCGCTGACGGTGCAGCGAGATCAATCACCGCTTCCCAGATCACTGGCCGCGACAACTCGCCGTCCGGCTCTTCAACGTCAACTTCACCAGCCGCAAGGCGCACGCGGTAGATCCACGATCGCACCGTGATCTTGTCAACCAGTTCCACATACTGTTCGGAATCAAGAATGTTCTCCAACAACGGCCAGACGATGGTCGCTCGCTCCTCACTGCCAAGGCCGTCACGTGCTCGCAGGATTTGAGTCGCCTGCTCCGGCGTCACAGTGGGCAAAGCGCGCAGCGCCGATTCAGGAGCCGAATTCAAGTCGAGCCGCCCGCTGTAGAATTCATCACCGTCCGCTCGAAGAGCATCCAGAATGTCCACCCATTCCTCAGGTTCGACCTGAAAGAATCGCAATACTTCGACGATCTTGCGATCGCTATCGAATGTCGTCCCGTCATCGATGATTCGTTTGACGATTTCAGATGTTCCTTCGCCGAATCTGTCATCGAGGCGCCCGGCCAACTCGTCCGACCATTCGGTGTTCAGGTTGATGCGCAGCCGGCCATCGCGTTGCAGCGGCGGACCAAATGAAAACACGGTCACGATATCGGCGAGACCGCGCGGCTCGGTATGGCCCAGGCGCGCAAGCACACGATCGGCAAGATCGGCCTCACCGCCGCGCGCCGCATCCATGATGCGCATCTCATCCAACGGCCCATACAGAATCTCCGGCGTCATACCGGGCGCCTCAAGCAACTCGACAAGCGACTGCATCGGCCGATCGAGTGAATCGCGATGCGCGATAATCGACTCCGCAAGCGCCAGGTCAATCAGTTCGGTCGCGGCAAGCTGCTCTGCATTCACTATGTTGATGTCGAGCTTTCCGTTCTCGCCGACGACGCGATTGCCTTCGGCCGTGACAGGGAGCAGGCGTACAACTCCTGCGCGGCCGGCACTCTGATAGACCTCGTATTGCTCATCCAGACGAGGCATCTCACCCCGCAGAATCTCATCGCGCTGGCTGTTGAGTTCTCCGATCACAATCTGCAAGCCGGACCAGGCCAGAGCGCGTGATTGCGCCGCAGCCCTCGCCCCAGAGGAGCCCGCAATCTCCGCCTGCGCTATGAACAGCGCGCCGGTGGCAATGAACAGCGCGCTTGCGGTAATCACAAGCACAGCAATGATGACGAAACTGCGATGGTTCACCATGGAGGGACGCCAAGAGCTACGGGGGAGAGCGTTTGATTGTGCAGGCGATCCGCACACCGCCAAAATCACGCGCTGGACCAGCGATGTTCGCTGCCACCGGCCGCCCGCACGGCACGCACTATTGCCCTTCTCCGCGGCCATTGGTGGCGCTCCGTGGTTGGAGGTTGGTTTCATGGCGCCTCCTCCCGCGCATCGGGAACAATCACCACGCGCACACGATCAGGCGGCGGCAACTGCTCTTCAAACAGATTGCGATCCCCACGCTGCGCCCATTCTGATTCATCAAATGTATCCTGCGGCGTGAAGGTCAACCGCTCGTTCTCAGCGTCGGCCGCCTCATCGTCAAGCTCAACGTCCTGCTCCTCATCAACATCGGCCGCGCCGGGCCATGCGTGAAACCAGACCGCAACTTCAACCGCCACTGGCAGCGCACCGGACTCCATCGAATCGTACGTATCACTCCAGCGTTCTCCGTCGTGATAGCGAAATTGCACGCGAAAAATCGACCCTTCCAGAGGTTCGAACTCCAGACCATCCGTTCCATCCGAGGCGTTAGCGCGGCGCATCTCAATGCCTCGGCTGCGCGAGAAGCGGTATTCCGCCTTCTGAAGATCCATGAATGGGCGTGGATCGAGTGAACCCCGCTCGGCCAGATGAACAGATACGCCCCGGGTCAGAACGCGCAGCGTCGTCTCATCACCTGAAACGCCCGCGCCGAACCTGCTGTCACCTACAACGGTGAAGATGAGATCCTTTTCGATGCTCTCGATCAGCGTCGCCGCCGCACGCTGCTGTGCGGTCATCTCCAGCACACGCTCGCGCGAATCAATGGCATTGAAGAAGAAGCCGAACAGCGCTCCAAGCAGCGCGAGCATCAATCCCAGCGCAATCAGCACTTCAAGCAACGTCATGCCCCGGCGCGGTGGAACGTGCCACGGATGCACACGGCTAAACACGGATGAGTCTAAAGCGAAAGAAGCAGATGAACGCTCTGCAAGTGCAGCCCTCACAATGCATGCGCCTTTGGGCTGCAGACATCTCTGCCATCCCCCCCATTCGTGTTCGCAAGTGTTCATCCGTGGCTTCATTCGCCAGTCTCCGGCAGTCCACGGAGCAAATCATCTTCCTCGTATTCCTCAGCAAGCTCCTCGCGCAGCCGAACGAGTTGTCGCAGCGTGAACCGCGCCGCCTGTGGATCGTCTTCTGGCCGGTCCTCTCGCACGGTCAGTTCAACCAGCGTCAAACCTCGGTACTCCGTTCGTTGCGTGCCGACCTCAGCGATCCAGCCGCCGATATCTGCATCTTCTTCAACCGCCGGCACCGTGCCTACTTCAAGGATCAGCGTGCCGCGCAGGTCTGCGAGTGATACAAGCCCCGCTTCGATCTCCGCCATCTTTGAGCGAGCAAGATCAACCGCCATGTGATCCCGCCGCGATCGCTCGATGTTATCGAAGGTCGTCCGCATGGCCGCCAATGCGAAGGCGCCTGCGCCAACGAACAGCGCCAGTGAGATAAGCACTTCCAGCAGCACCGCGCCGCGCGGCCTCATCGGCCATCCTCCCTGCTGCTTGCGGCTTCGCCCGACTGAAATGCATCTCCTTCATTCTCCGGTTCTCCCGTGTCGCCGCCACTCCACTCCTGAACGCGAGGCAACCCCGTCCACACGCTCACCTCAAGCTGCACTGCGCGACCTCGTTCATTCACCAACCACACCGGACGAGCCAGTAGTGCAGAACCATCAGGCATGAAGACCGCCAATCGCGTCGGCCGCGCCGGCTCCTCCTCGCGTCCCGGTTCGCCGCCATCAAAGCCCTCGATCCTCATCTCCCGTTGGTTCGGTCCTGAATAGCCGGGCTCGACTGGCGGCTCGCGGCGCAGCGTTATGCCGCGCGGCAGCGGTTGCCTCGCCCAGCGCCAACTGAGCGCATCGGCATCTTCCATGGATACCGCATCGCGCGCCGCTGCTTGCGGGCCACCTCTACCCGATTCCTCTTCATCCTCTGCAAAGACATCCCCCTCCTCACGCAGCGTTCCAGCTCGAAACTCCCCCGCTTCGACTCCTCGCTCACCTCGTTCAAAGTAGCGCACCATCACTCGATGCGGCTCCGGTCGAAACAGCACTTCAACCGGCCGGCCGGTGGCTTGTGCATGTGCCCGCGCTAACACGAGCTGCTGCTGCGCTGCATCCACGGCCGAAGCGAGCGCGCGCTCCTCCATCACGCCGAACATCGCCGGCGCAGCCAGCGCGCCGATCGCAATCAGGATCGCCAGGACGATCAGTATCTCGAGAATGGTGACACCGCGCCGCCTCACTCCGCACGATTGAGCGCCATCAACCAGGAACTTCATGACAACACAAGCGCCCACGCAGCGCTCCCTGACGGTCGCGGCTCTCTGGCATGGCTGTTCCATACATCGGCTCAGAAGCGCAGTTCGTCTTCAGTCTCGATCTCGCCATCCGCGCCACGCAACCGATCGTGGTTGGTAATGTCGTCATCGGTGCCCTCTTCGCCGTCAGGCCCGACCGAAACGAGGTCGTAGTACTCTTCACCACGGATCTCGCCGGGGAAGCGGTAAATGAGTTCACCACCCCAACGGTCCTCGCGGAGCGGATCGCGCAGGTACGGGCCGCGCCAGCGCTCGATGTCGCGCTCATCTTCGAGAACTTCGCTGCTCCAGAGGGCGGGCAGTCCCTCATCTTCATTCGGATAGCGATTCATATCGAGTCGGAACTGATCCATCGCGCGGGAGATCGCATCGAAATCGCCGCGCTGGAGATCGACAATCGCCTGCTCTCGAGCGGGTAACAGGTTCACCACCACCAACCCGCCAATGGCCAACAAAATCGCAATCACGATCAGGACTTCGATGAGTGACAAACCCCTGCGGGCGATGCGGCGAAAGCGACGATTGTTCTTCTTCATGGCTGCGAAAGTCCTCAATCTGGTGCGTACACGGATTGTACCGGCTTCTACAAGAACGGTTGAGCAGACCCTTCTTACCCAGCGTCGCGTAACGACCCGGCGATTTCGACGCTTCGATGTTCCGATCAAACCGACGTGCTCAATCGCATCATCGGCACAACCAGCGCCACAAACATAAATAAGACCGCGCCGGCAAGCCCTAGCAGCAGAGCCGGCTCAATGAAGCGAATCAAGAGAGCGAGCATTCGATCCACCCGCTTCTCGATGGTCTCCGCGATCGTGATGAGCACCTCCGGCAGGTTGTTGGCCGACTCACCGACCGAGATCATCTCGATGACGTCGTCGCTGAACATGCCCGACTCCGCCAGCGGCGTCGCCAGCGACTCACCGCCGCGCACCGCCTCAGTCGCGTTGTCGATGGCCTCGGCGAGCAGCACGTGCCCGGCTGCATCGCGGCTGATCTGCATTGCGCTGAGCATGGGAATGCCGTTTTCCAGCAGCGTGCCGAGAATGCGCGTGAACCGCGCCACCGCCACACTCTGCACCAGCGGCCCGAGTTTCGGAATGCGCAGCCGGATGATCGCCAGTTGTCTGCGCACATGCGGCTGCTTCATCAACCACCACCCAACCGCCGCCATCGCTGCAAAGGCCATAAGAACGTAAAGCCATGAACTGACCAGCAGGTCCGATGCGCCAAGCAGCATCTTCGTCGGAAGCGGCAGTTCGATGTTCACATAAAAGTCCTGAAACTTCGGCACAAAGAAGATCAGTGCTGCGAGAAGGATCATCGCACCTACCGAAAGGAGCACGATCGGGTAGATCAGCGAGCCGATCACCTTTCCGCGCATATCGGCCTGACCTTCAAGAAAGTTCGCCAGGCGCGCGAGCACCGGCTCAAGAAAGCCGCCCTTCTCCCCGGCGCTGATCATCGCCACCTGAATCACCGGAAACACCGACGGGTGCGCCCCCATCGCATCTGCGAGCCGCTCGCCGTCAGCGACCGAATCAGCGACCTCGCTCATGACTTTGGCGAGCCGAGGATTCGATTTGCTTCGGCCGAGCAGTCGCAACGCCCGCAGCAACGGCACCCCCGCCCGCAGCAGATCGGAGAGCTGCCGATAGGCCTGCGCGAGTTGCCGAATCGAAATTCGCTTGCGAAAAAGCGTCTGCTCATGCACTTCCTCAATCTGCACCGGGGCGAGCCGCCTCGCCTGAAGCTCAGCAATCACCGCCTGCTCAGATCCGCCCGACAGCTTCCCGCTGATCCGCTGTCCGGCTGCATCGCGCGCAATGAAAGCAAAGACGCCCATGGTGGGATTCTAACATCCGTCTCCGAAGCAATGTCCGCGATCGATAAACACCGGCAGAATCGCACTCTCGACAAGTCCGCCCCGCGCGACCCGCCGGCCGATCCTCGCTACACTTCTCTCCCATGCCCGTGACTGATCCCGTTCTCTGTAAGCGCATCCCCACGCACCCGTGGGGCGACCCTGCGAGCCGCAAAGTCATCTCCTATGAGGAGTACGTCCGCACGGGCGGCTACAAGGCCCTTGAAAAGGCCCTTGACATGGAGCCGGCGGCGATCGTCGAGGAGGTCAAGAACTCGCAACTGCGCGGCCGGGGCGGCGCTGGCTTTCCGTGCGGGCTCAAGTGGTCGTTCCTGCCGCCGCCCGACGGAGGCAGGCGTTACCTTGCGGTGAATTGTGATGAAGCCGAACCGGGCACCTTTAAGGATCGACTCCTGTGCGATTTCGATCCGCACATCATTCTCGAAGGCATCGCCATCGCCTGCTATGCATGTCAACTCGACACCGCATACTTCTTCATCCGAGGCGAGTATCGTCATCAGGCGAAGGTCGTTGAGAACGCGATCAAAGAAGCGTACGACAACGGCATCTTCGGCTCTGCCGGGGGCGGATTACTCAAGGGCAAATCCGATTTCAAGGTCGATTGCTTTCTGCATCGCGGAGCCGGCGCGTACATCTGTGGCGAAGAGACGGGTCTGCTGGAAGCGATCGAAGGCAAGCGCGGCTGGCCGCGCATCAAGCCGCCGTTTCCTGCGGTGAAGGGTCTCTTCGGCCGGCCGACAATTGTGAATAATGTCGAAACGCTGGCGGCCGCCGGCCCGATCGTCGAAACCGGCGCGAAGTGGTTCACGTCGATGGGCACTGAATCTTCCATCGGCGGCCCGCCGTCGTTCGGCCCGAAACTCATGGGCGTCTCCGGCCACGTCAACAAGCCCGGCGTCTTCGAGTGCGACCTCGGCATTCCGCTTTCAAAGTTGGTCAACGACTACTGCGGTGGCATCCGGGGAGGCAAGCGCTTCAAAGGCGCGATCGCAGGCGGCGTGTCGATGGGCATCCTCGGCCCGGACCAGTTCGACGCTGAGATGGACTTCGACATCGGCAAGAAATACGACGTCATGGGCCTGGGCACCGCGTGCCCGACGATCTTCGATGAAGACACCGACATGGTCGCCGTCGCCCGCAACATCGCGCGGTTCTTCAAGAACGAATCGTGCGGCCAGTGTACGCCCTGCCGCGAGGGCTCGCAATGGATTTACAAACTGCTGTGCAGAATCGAAGCAGGCGACGGCACCAGCCGCGACCTCGATCTGCTGCTCGAACTCGGCGGCTCCATGGGCATCATTCCCGGCACCACGATCTGCGGCCTCGCGGATGGCAACAACTGGGCCGTGCGCACCATTGTGAACAAGTACCGCGATGAGTTCGAGGCCCGCGTCAAGCCGGTGAGCTACGCGACGGGAACAACCACATCCGGAACGCACGGCATGGGCGTCACGATCGGCGCGACCTAACGGACGTTAGAACCGGCCTCCTTGCTCGCGGCGTGGGCGCGGCCTCGGCGCGGCGCAACTCACTTCGCATTGCGAACTCGTCGTAAAGTCTGTACATTCGATGCCTGCCGAAGCAACACTCTTGTGAAAGGGCATCAAATGATCTCAAGTTCGACGAATCGCGGGTGGTGGTCCGTGCTGGTGATTCTGCTCACGGCTCTCATGGGCGGTTGCGGAGGAAGCGAGCCGGCGACTATCGCAGCGGCAGAACCGGCTCCGACGCCATACGCCACCGCCGATGAACTCCCCGAACACATCAACGACTTACTGTCCCGCGATCCGATTGACGTTGATGGACTGGAGCGGCTTTACCATACGGAGAATGATTTACAGCGCCGGTTGCTCCGGTCCAGCGCGTCGCTGCGCGGCATTGACGAATTGGCGCACCGGGTTCATCAACGCTACGGCGAAGGACTTCTCAAAGTAGCGGACTATTCGCCGCTGGCGCCGCTGCCCCCGGCAACAATCATCGATAGGACGCACCCGCGCGCTCTTGCCCGAACTTTTCGTCCTGACGAAACGCCGTACGACCTCTACCTCGTGCAGATCGGCGATCGTTGGTGGATCTCCGGTTATACGCTTGAACGGATATTTGAAAGCCCAAATCTCGCGCAGGCCATTGCCGAGAAGGACTTCAGCAACGCGTCGGAACGTGCTCGAACGTTCATGGCAAGGGTCGATCGCGGCGAGTTCGAAACGATCGAAGAGGTGCGTAAGGCATGGCTCAAGTTTGCCTTTGAGGAATGAGTCCTTCTCACTCGTGGCGATCAAATTCCCCGATCACCACTACCGTTTACGAGTTGATCTAAGCCATTTCCCCTCGACGCCACATCATCGCTATGGGAGGCGGCGGGTTCTCGATGGAGCCGGACAACCCGCTGCTCGATGACTATGTGCTTGAGATAGCACGGCGCGATCGGCCGCGCGTCTGCTTCGTGCCGACAGCGAGCGGCGATGCTGAGAACTACATCGCTCGGTTTTATGAAGCGTTCCCTTCCGGCCGCGCGCTCGCCACTCATCTGCCGCTGTTCTCGCGCGATGACCGACATCTGCGCGCGTTGATCCTTTCGCAGGACATCATCTACGTCGGTGGCGGGAACGTCGCCAATCTTCTTTCGATCTGGCGACTGCATGGCGTCGATGTGATCATGCGCGAAGCGTGGGAAGCGGGCATCATTCTCTGCGGCATCAGCGCGGGAATGAACTGCTGGTTCGAGGCGTGCTCCACCGACTCCTTCGGCCCGCTCGCTCCGCTGCGCGATGGACTCGGCCTTCTGCCAGGCAGCGCGTGTCCGCACTACGACGGCGAGCCGCAACGACGGCCGACTTATCTGAAGTTCATTGAAGCCGGCGAACTCCCGGATGGCTATGCGGCCGACGACGGCGCAGCGCTGCATTTCGTCGGCACACGGCTCGCGCAGGTTGTGACCTCAAGGCCGGGCGCACAAGCATGGCGCGTGGAGATGGTCGAGGGGCAGGTTGAGGAGAACGCGCTGCCGGGACGACTGCTTGGGTAAGACCGGCGACATGCTCGGCCAGTCAATGACAAGAACATGACACTTCAGCCGCTTCGCCTGGGTGGTGTCATGACTGTGCTACGATCTTCACTTCGCGCCCTCCCTTGGGCGGAAGGGATTCGAAATGGACGAGAACACTCAAGCGGTCGAACAACTTCTGCCGGGAACGGTGCTGGAGAGGCCGCGCGTCTGGCCGGCGTTGCTGCTCTGCGTTCTCGTGCCAATTGCTGCCATCGGCCTGACGGGCATCGTGGTGGTTGTTCTTGTTCTTGCGCACATTGGTTCGGCGGGTCTCTCCGATCAAGCGGCTGTCGAGGAGTGGGTCGCAGCATTCGGCTCGACGCCGTATGGGCTTGGAATCCTTGTTCTTCCGGCGCAGTTCGTATTCCTCGCGGCGGTGTTCGGGGCGGCCGCACTCTCGAAGCAGCGCATCGCCGAACGTCTTGCGCTGAGACGGTCAGCTCTTCCGCTCTGGTCCTGGCCGTTCCTGATGGTGGGCACACTCGGTGCGGGAATAATCGGGGCGATGTTGATCGCGCTTCTGCCACAGCGAGAAAGCGATCAACTGACGATGATCTACGAAGCGCTCGCCGGCGCAAGCGGCTTCACGCTCTTCTTCCTGCTCTTTGCGATCAGCATCGTGCCGGGCTTCGCTGAGGAAGCGCTGTTCCGCGGGTACGTGCAGTCGCGGTTGCTCAAGCGCTGGCCGCCTGTTTTCGCCATTGGATACAGCGCAGTGTTCTTTGCGCTCGCGCACATGGATCCCGCGCATATGCTGGCTGTCGTTCCGATCGGCATCTGGCTCGGCATCGTCGCGTGGCGCGGCGGGTCAATTGTCCCCGCCATCGTTTGTCACCTATTCAACAACGCCGTCGGCGTCTTTACTGCGTCGCTTGCGAATGAAAAAACAATCGACTCCGTCGGCGAGTTGCCGGTGCCGTTCCTGGTGTTGATCGCGCTGGGGACGGCGGGTGCGATCGTGGTCTTGATTCAGAGTCGATCGAGTCAAGCCCGTCTGATCGGTGCGAAGTGACTGCGTAGCACGAACTCGCCCGTAGCTCGATGATGCAGCGCCCGCCGTAACTCGCTGCTCGATCGTCGTCTACCGACCGATTTCGCGAGTTGGTGGCCTGATGTATGGCTCCCACGGATTGCCGAGGTGGTCAAAGAGCAGCAGGTCCATGTCCGGCAGAAGCAGTTCGAGCAACTCGGGCGGCATCTCATAGACGTTCCTGGTAAAGGTGTTGTAGAGCGCGATGCCGCCACGCTGAGTCTGGCCGCCGATAATCAGTTGCAAGTGGAGGTTGTTGGATCCCCTCAGCGTGATGCGGCCGCGCGGCTGGTCGAGGCCAAGTTCCTTCGGGTCTCGCGGCGCAAGGATTCCCGCGTACGGAGCGCGCAACAAGAAGCCGCCGAATGAAAATATTTGAAAGGCATCCCCCTCATAGATGCGATCGCCACGTTTGACTGTCCAGTACCAGTTCGGCTGATCCTCCGCCGCCAGCTGTTCCTGATCGTCAAGTTCGACGCGCTGCAGTTCGAGCGGCGGCTGGTCCGGAAGTTCGACGACGATTCGATCCACTCCGGGTGACTGCAGACCCGGCCATGCCGCCGGCACCACGTGCGGATCAAGCATCGGCGGGATCATCTGATTTTCCTGCCCCGCCAGCACGTCACGGAAGTCAACATTGACTGCCCATACTTCGTTCGTTCCCACCGGCCGTACATAAGAGCCGCCGGTCGAAGGAATACTCTTGCCGATATCAAGTGCGTAAATGACATCACCGGCCG
>CAZFZT010000002.1:0-32792 GCA_964523675.1 uncultured Isosphaeraceae bacterium | reverse complement strand
CCGGATCATCAAGCATATCAGGTCCGCACACGGCGAGCGTAAGCATGTCTTGTGTATCAAAGCCGTATTCGGTCGCAGCTTTCGGTTGACGCGTCTGGATGACGCCGCGCGCTTCGTCAAGCTTGGGCAATAGCGCTCCAATGTGATCGTTGCTGGCGACAGCGCCATACGCGCTCAAGCATCGCCACAGACCCTCCTGCCGCACGTAGGCATGAACAGTGCCGTCCCCCCGATCAACACGAAAAGCCGCGACCGGCCGGTCCGGCGTGAAGACGGCATTGGTATCCAGAAGCCGTTCGATCCGCACGCTTTCGGCGCGTGATTGTTCGGTTCGCTGCGACAGCGTCCGGTCCCAGAGCACGAGGGAACCGAGGATCAATACCATGAAGAGCAGGTGTTTCCACATCATGAGGTTCTACTTGGCTTCGATTGATGCTTCTCTTGCTCGTCGCGCGATTCCCGATGGAATGCGTCGCGCGCTCCACCACATGACTCCAAAGACCATGAGTAGAGCCGGCCCCGCCGAGACGACCACACCTCGCCACATGAGGCGCTCGCGCTCTTCAACATGATTGAATCCGGGAGCCACGCGGCGGTGCCCTGCGATTGCTGCCAGCGGCTCATCAAGCGCGAGGAAGGCGGCCGCGTTCAGCAGCAGGTGATCTGCGCGGAAGTCCGGGTCTGTCAGGCGCTCGTTGCGGAACATATAGGAGTTACCGATCAGGATCAGGCGCGATTCTTTGCCGACGCTGTCCGAGAACGTCAGCGGTTCTGTGCTTTGGATGTCGCGATTCGTGAGCGGCTCCTCAGGTAGCGGAAAACGCCCCTCGATCAGCACCGCAAGCGGCAGCCGGCCGGCCCACTGTCGCTCGCCTGCGTCATCCCGCTCGGCGCCGGTGAGCAGGTCAGTGCGGTGGCCCGTGGCGCTGTCGGCGTAGAGGTACCCACCTGTCCAGTTGTATGTCCAAGATCGCTCCGATGTCGTGATAAGCGGCAGGGCGCGCAAGCCGAAGGACTCAAGGCGCTGCGGATCAAGCCGAATGTAACTCGCAAACGGCAGCACTTGATCGCCAAGGCCGCGCATCAGCGGATGCGCGGTGTCGAAATTCGACGCGAGCGCACGAATGAGGAATGGCAACGCCGACACCTGTTCGCCGTATTCGCGCTCCTGTTGCGATTGCCTCACCTGTGATTCGATTGCCATCGCAGCACGCACATCGTCGAACACAACCTCATGGACAAGTTCCGCGCCCAGTTCCGGAAGGTAAAAGCGCTCCAGGTCTGCGACCTGCGGCTGCGGCCAGTACGCCATGCGAAAGGTGTCGCCACTGAACTGACGGGATTGAATCACGAAATGTTGGGCTGCGAGCAGCACCGGCGTCCCGTCATGCAATCGCTCGATCGTCTGCTGAAGCAGCGGCAGAATATCGCGTCGCGGCTGCATCCAAAGTATGAGATCAAACTCAACATCCGGCAGGGCGCGTGATTGTGGATTCACATGGGTGATGCGAAAACCCGCCTGTTCGAGCAGGCGGCGGGCATGCGCATGGACATCAGCGCCCGTCGGAGCAAAGAGGTTCTGCTGCTGAAAGTCGTGGTACATCTCAGCAGAAGACAACCGAGGTATATCCGCGATGAACGCAATGTGCGGCTGCCGGCCGGTCTGAAGCCGCCAAAGCGCAAATGCGACGCGGAACTCGAGCGTGTCAAATGAATCGCGATCAGGGAAGTGCAGCAATTCACTTGCGCCTGCAGAGATGAATTCAACTGAACAGTAGATGTTGCGTACTGTGGTGACTTCTTCATCGTGGCTGACCGCGCGAACAGGTTCGATGCCGCGGGCTGCAAGAGCATCACGACCCTCTCCTTCGAGATCGTCGGGAAAGTGCGTGCGCACATCCAGATCAGCGCCGACCGCCCGAAGCTCATCAAGCACAGCCCGCAACCTTCGCAGCATCGGGCGCATGCTCGGCGGCAGATGCTCATCGCGCGAGAAGTAAAGATTCACAAGGACCGCACGCTCGCCGACCGCGTTCGCCGCGATCATGCGCGTATGCGGCGCAAGTCGATTCAGTTGGCCTTGGGTGAGATCAGTACGCAGCCCCAGTGCCGCAGTCGCAGCAGCAAGGAGAACGACAATGAGAATGCCCGCAACGGCGTGAACGGCAAGACCGCTCGAAACATTGACTATCGCAATTCGCGTGCGCGGCCCTTCGCCTGAGCTGCGAAACGCCCCTCGCCGCCATGCCACCAGAACGAGCGCGGCGGGAATGAGCAGGATGCAGACGATACGCCAGAAGAGGCGTTGAGTCGTGGCCATCTCCGGCAGCATCTGCGGTTGATCGACCTCCAGCCGGTGAATAACAAGTCGTTCATCCGATGCGAGGGCCCCTACGATCACATCCGCGAGCCGCCGATGAGCGAAATTCTCGTGAACGAACCAATCGTTCCGAAATGCTGCAGAGGAGGCAGCGAAAAGCACCGAGCCGCGCCACGGTTCATCCGGTCGCAGAAGCACCGTCAGCGGCAATTTCGGGGCCGGCTCGCTCTGCCAGACTTCCGACGCATCCAGACGTACCTTTCCATAGCGCATCTTACCGACACTCGTGCCATCGGAGGTTGTCGCCAGAATGGTCGGCGTGAACCGCCGCTGCGCGAGAACTTCACTGTCGAAAGCAAAGGGTGTCGGAGCGGTGAACAGGAGGTGGCCATTCGGATGATCGCCAAGCGCGCGGAAATCCTGATTGTGACCAATGCAGCGAATGAGGAACTGCGCAGGCATCGGCGCAACCTCGCCCGGCACCGCCAGCGAATGCCGATCAAGAACGAGGTCATCAATCGCTCGCAACCCGAACGCACTGAGCAGTGCGTCTGCGTCGTAGTCCGTGGCCCTGAACTCGAACTCCCAACCATCAAGATGCCGCACGTCATGCCGACTCCCCGCGATGACCACGCTGCGCCCGCTCGAGATGAACTCATCAAGACGGCGCAGGAGCGGCGACGGCACATCCGTGGGATCAAACCAGAAGAGCACATCCACCTCATCTGGAAATGGCTGGTCAAGGTCAACCTCTACAACCTCACCATGCCTTGAGAGCCAGCGGCTGAATTGGCTATACACAGAGGGGTTGGCGGCAATTCCGAAGATCGGCCGCCGCGGCTCATCCTTTTGTTCGACCTGCCCGATGATGAGCGACTGCAACCGAGGCAGATGTTCCGGCGAGACGCCATTGACAACTGCCGGCGCATGCGGGCCATACGCAATGTGCAGCGATGACCAGATCGTCTGGTCGGCATAGGCGTCGTGGGCAACGGTTCTCATGCGAAACGGCGATACCCGCTGATGCACCGCATGCTGCACCAGCGATTGACCCGCATCAAGCACCGCCTGCTCGACGACTTGCGCAAGCACTTCATCGGTGAGACCTGCGCTGTTGTCCGCGCTCGCCTGATATTGTGTGACCAACCATTGCGAGACTGCTTGGGCGCGCCGGCCTGCCTCTTGAGCAGTGACGCCGGTCTTGGAGATGGCTTCGAAGAAGCGTTCTTGAAGCTCTGCGGTGAGGTCTGCAGCATCGCTCTGGTTCTCCAGGCGGTCAAGGAGCATCTTCACCTGTGGAAGGATGCGCCTGGCTTCGCCCGGCGCTCGCTCGACGCCTTGCTCTGGACGGACAATCTGATAGTCGAGCCGGCCGCGCGAGGCCGACTTCATCGCCTCAAGAATGTCGGCAACGTCACGTTCCATACGCCGCATCGAAGATGGCATTTTTTCACGGCTGCTGACGTAATAGGTGATGACGGCGTCATGCTGCATCGATCCGAGCCGCGCCCGGATCTCGTCGTCGAGTTGCATGAGTTTCACGCGCGCTAGTTCAGCGCGAGCAGCCGGATAATGCTCCGCCACGCGCACGCCGAAGGCGGCGATGAGCAGGAACAGGGCAGCGCCGATGATGATGAGGATGAGATCAAATCGTCTCATGGTGTTCGAGCGAATCGCCTCAGGTTAGTTTCACCACGGAGGCGCTGAGACACAGAGAAGAGTGTGTTTGTTTCCTGCGCGTGGAAGATGGCTTGGCGTCTCTGCTGTTTCATTGTGCTCTCTGCGGCTCTGTGGCAAATCTGCTTAGGCCCGGTTTCGTTCGAGCAATTGTGTGTTCAGCCACAGGAACATCGCGCTGAAGAGGATGAAGTAGAGCAGCGAGCCGAGTTCGATCATGCCGCGAACGAAACTCTCATAGCGCGGAACGACCGAGAAATGCTCATACAGAATCGTTCCAATCGAGAGCGCCGGGAACAAGCCGTCGAGCACCGCCACCACACGATCCATTCCGGTGAGCACGAAGGCGAAAGCCAGCACCGTGCTGGTCACGAAGGCGACGATCTGATCGCCGGAGAGCGCTGAGAGGAACATGCCAAAGGAGATGAACATGCCTCCCAGCAGCAGCAGGCCGATGTACCCCGCGAAAATCAATCCGAGGTCAGGGTCACCCAGCGCGATGAGCATGATCGGAATCGGAAGTGAACCGGCGAGGAACAACTTGAACAATCCCATCGCGGCAACGAACTTCCCGAGGATCGCCTGAATCGGGCGAATCGGCAGCGTCAGCAGCAGTTCAATCGTGCGCGTCTTCTTCTCCTCCGCCCACAGCCGCATGGTCACAGCCGGGAGGAACACTGCCAGCAGCAGCGGCATCATCTCAAAGAAGCCGGTCATCTCGACCGTGCCCGTCAGGAAGAACTCGTTCATGAAGATCGAGTTGGCGAGGATGACGAACGCGATCGTATAGACATACGCAATGCTCGAGTCGAAGTAGGCGCCAATCTCACGCGCTGCGATAAGCCGGACGCCTTCAAGAAACGAAACGCCGAACTCGCGCACATTAGTCACCGATGAAACGACCTTCTGATGGGTCGCAGCTCCATGTGCCTGGTTCATTGGCGGCTGCCTCCACGTTTGACAACATCAAGAACCACCTCCTCCAGCGTCTTACCTTCCGACTTGCCGCGTTCGGTAAGCTCCTCAACAGTTGCGTCTTCGAGCAACCGACCGTGATTGATAATGAGCAGCCGTTCGCACACGGCCATGACTTCAGCCAGAATGTGACTCGAAAAGAGGATGGCACGATCTGCAGCCAGTTTGGAGATGAAGTCGCGGAACGCAACGACCTGGAGCGGATCGAGGCCATGTGTCGGCTCGTCAAGCAGAATGACCTGTGGATCGTGCAGCAGCGCGGCCGCCAGGCCAATTCGTTGGCGGTAGCCCTTCGAGCACTGATTGATCCGCTTTGCGAGAACCGCACTCAGTGTGCACTTGGCGATCACCCATTCCATTCGATCGCGCAACGTCGAGCCGCCAAGCCCACGGATTCGCCCCATGAACCTGATAAAGCGATCAACCCGCATGGTGTCGTACATGGCATTGTGTTCAGGCAGGTAGCCGAGCACGCGGCGGACGGCCAGCGGATCGCGCTGGACATCGAAGCCGGCGACCTCAACCGTGCCGCTGGTGGGCGGCAGCCAGGTGGAAATCATCTTGAGAACAGTTGATTTGCCCGCGCCGTTCGGGCCGAGGAACCCGACAACTTCGTTGCGATGGATGGCGAAGGAGACGCGGTCGGCTGCGAGCGTTGAACCGTACCGCTTCGTGGCCTCCTGAACGCGAATCATCGCCTGCCTCTGCGGCTGTTGGGACTCCGTGGCTTCGCCCCGCGGGGCTTTCGCGGGTACGGCCTCGGAGCTTGGTTCTGTGATGTTCGTCGGCGGCTGAACCTGAGTCATATGCAAATCCGGCTGATTACCGATGTTCAAGACGGTACTGTACGCAAAACCGTGGGAATTGATCGTCAGAGGCCATACTTCCTGTTTTCCGAGACTGCCTTGTACGCAGATTCTGGCGGCGGCGGCTCAGAAGCCCATCGACCTGTCCCGTTGCGATGTGCTATAATGAACGCGTTGTTGTTACGCAGTCGGTGATACGTCACATCGCTGCACGGTTCGGCTCATCGCTCGCTCCACGGTTGTGCTGTGTGCTTGGCCAAACTCGGTTGTTTGACGATTCTCGCGGGCCGCTGGCCCGCAACTCTCAGAAAGGGCCAATCACATGGCAGTAGGTACTGTAGCGAAGTTTTTCGATGACAAGGGTTATGGCTTTATCGCTCCCGATGGCGGCGGTAAGGACGTCTTTGTACACTTCAAGGACGTGAAGATGGACGGCTTTGTCTCCCTCTCCCCGGGACAGCGGGTCAACTTCGACCTCGTCCAGGAGGGCAAGGGTCCCAAGGCAACCAATGTCCAACCCATCGACTGAGTCGATCCTCCAGAAACACTGTCGCAAGAAAGCCCATGCAGGGGAATGCATGGGCTTTATTCGTTTTTGTGTGAACTCTATGCCAATTCCGCGAGCGCCCTCTCCAGCCATGTCAGACACGCTTGGAGGTGCTTGGGGTTGCCTTCGGTGCGGATGAACTTCGGTGCGGTAGCCGCAAGCAGCGCCCGGCGGATCATCGCCAGACGTGAATCGTTCTTCCCGACCGGAAGGCCGAGCTGTTTACGAGCTTGTGCAATCGCCTTGACCGGCTTGTGCTTCTTCATGCGCTCCGGCCGGGCCCAGAGTTGCCGCTCCAGATACACCGCATCTTCGACCCAATGCCCGGCGTGAACCTCCGCAAGATCGATCAGACTGACGCAACCGGACTCCATGCCATCGCGGCTCATGGCATTTGCGAGATGCACATCACCGTGTAACCACTGATCGACCGCACGGGCGCGCCATTCAGCGACGAGTTCATCGAGACGCGACCGAAGTTGCTTGAGCGCAGCCGCCCATTCGCGTTTGGATTCCGCAATGTTCAGCGACACGCTCTCGATCGCTTCATCGACCAGCGTCCACCAGTCCTCGATGCGCGGACCTTGATCGATCTCATACTCGGACGCCGCCTTATGAAATGCTGCGACGGAGCGCGCAATTCGTGGGATGTGGTCCTCGTGCCAGCGGAGACCAAGCGGCCCGTGCTCGAACTTCTCGATGACGATCCATGCCATGTCGTAGTTGGCCAGCGATTCACCGGATGCAAACAATCGCGGCACGGGGCTTGAGTCGGGCGGGCAGTTCTGAAGGCGCTGGGTCCAAAGCAGTTCTCGCCGAACGATCGGCAGTTTGACGACCACCGGCAAGCTGTTGCCGTCATCACAGGTGTATGTTGCCGAACCGGTCGCTGCGCCGCCCCGCTGCCAGTCGGTTTTGAACCATGAGATTTTGCCAAGTCGATGGTTGCACTGCTCCGCCAGCACCGGCTCAAGCGATCCAGCCAGACTTTGTGCAGCATCGGGACTCACGGCTCTCTCTCCTGCACCGAGTCGTGGAGCGATCCGCTTCGCATACGCGCAGGGTAGTGCGCAATGGGCGCGGTGGCAAGGGCGGCACTGCGGATGCCGTAGCATCGATTCATCGATCGTGCGACGTCACTACCATGCATGCCATGCCGCGCAACTACGACATGCTCGTCATCGACCTCGACGGCACGCTGCTCGGGCGCGACGGCCGGGTCTCGGATGAGAACCGCCGCGCGGTGGAACAGGCGCGCAAGGCCGGCATGGAGGTCATCGTGGCAACCGGCCGGGCGCTGGTGGAGTCGCTGCATCCGCTGGAAGCGATCGAACATGAAGGGCTGGTCGTCGCGGCTGGCGGATCGCTGCTGTGTGACGCAGTCACCGGGCAGACGATTGATCGCCATGTCATGCAGCATGACCTCGTCGTCGAGATCACTGATGCGCTACTCGGCCACGGCCATAAGGTGTTGATCCTCAAAGATGCGCATACGGCCGGTTACGACTACCTTGCCGTCGGGCCTGGTGAGCTTGACCCGGCCTCGCAATGGTGGTTCAACAAGTTGCCGGCACGGGTGCGCTTTGCGGACGCCATTCATGACGATGAACATCCGCATGAAACGGTGCGCGCGGGTGTTGTGGCAAAGTCCGAGGAACTCGCGCCGATCGCGCGTGATCTCGAAGCGGACCTCGGTGAGCGAGCGTTCCTTCAACACTGGGCGGCGGTGACAGAGTCGGAAGCGACCGGCTCGACGACGCACCTACTCGAGGTCTTCAGCCCGAACGTCAACAAATGGCAGATGGTCGCCAAGGAAGCGAAGCGGCGCAGCGTCGACCCATCGCGCATCGCAGCCATCGGCGATGGGCTTAATGATGTCGAGATCGTCGCCAACGCAGGTCTTGGCGTTGCCATGGCGAACGCGAGTCCGGAAGTCATGCGCGTCGCCATGCGAACCACCGCCGACCACGACGAACACGGCGTCGCGCTGGCGATCCAGCGCATCCTCAGCGGCGAGTGGTAACACGTTGAGCCGCGGCGCAGCGCAGCGCTCACGGCATCGCGCTCCAGCCAAACAATTACTGCGCGTTGCCAAGCGCCTGCGCCACCGCGCGGATTGTCTCCGGCGATGTCCCGCAGCAGCCGCCGATGATGCTCGCGCCGGCGTCGCGCCACCGCATGGCGTATTCGGCATATCGAGCTGGATCGACAGCGTCCGTGTCAGTCCAAAGGCCGCGCTCGTCCAGCCGGCCGGTGTTGGCGTACACCATGATGCGCTGCTCATGCGGCAGGAGCCGGCGAAGCAGCCGTACGTGATCCTCCGCAACAGGTGCCGCAATGCAGTTGACGCCGACTGCTGCCGCGCCCTCTAGCGCAGGCAAGGCATCGGCCAGCGGTTCGCCGCTGATGAGCACACCGGGCGGGCCGGCGCTTCGGGTCATCATACTGAGCATCCACCTGCCCGCAGCAAGGGCTTCAGCAGCACGCGCAGCAGCGATGATCTCGCGCAGTGTGCCCATGGTTTCCATCAAGATCAGGTCAACACCTGCGTCAAGCAGATGCTCGATCATCCTCCGATGTTCGCGCTCGCAGACGTCCTTCGCTGGTGCGAGTTCCGGCTGGTAGCAGTCCTCCAGCGGCGCGACGGAGCCGAAGACCAGCGCATTAGCATTCATCTCATCGCGCGCCTCTCTCGCAATCTTCACCGCAAGCCGCGTCATGGTGCCCGCCTCTTCGCCAAGTCCCGCCTTGGAAAGCGATCGTGCATGTGTGCGAAACGTGTTGGCGGTGATCGCCTGAGCGCCCGCTTCGAAGTACTCCCGGTGAATCCTTCGCAAGGTCTGTGGCGCTTCAAGTAAGGCGCGCGCCGACCAAAGCGGCGTGGACATATCGATGCCGCGTGCCGCGAGTTCCGTGCCTGTCGCACCGTCTGTGACCAGGTATGGATGAGGCAGGTCCATCAATGAAGCTTGCCCAGCAATTGTGATGGCTAACTGCACTCGCCCCAGGCACTTAGGAGTTCGAGCAGATCCGTTACATTCACTTGAGCCGCTCCACTTGAATCCTCCGCAATGTTCGAAGGGCAGTGCTGCGGATCGGGGCATGGTCCCCAGTCACCCAACAGCATCAGAAGATCCTGCACATCGACCATACCGGATCGGTCAATGTCTGCAGGGCATGCTTCATCGCAAAAGGTGTACTCAGCGAGGTATGTCGCATCGAAGCTCGCGCCGGCCTGTGTAAAGAAGCCGCCGATGAGCACCTTTTCATTCCACGAGCAGGTCGCATTGACGCTCGCACTGGCTCCGCTGTCCATCTCGATCCACTGCTCCCCATCCCACGCAGCGATGTTGCTTGCATCGACACCGCCGGCTGAAACAAATGCTCCGCCGACGATGAGCAGATCGTTGTGCGATGTGATTGCGAAGACATAGCTGATGATGCCGGTGCTCAACGGAGAAAACGCATCGCCATCCCAGCGAGCGATGCCGCGCATGACTTCACCATTGACGGTGCCGAAGAATCCGCCGACATAAAGGTCGCCGTCATGGACATGCAAGGCCCGCACACCGTCGCCGGTGCCGGGCGGATCATCTGGTTCCGATTGCAGAGCATGCCAATGGGTTCCGTCCCAACGGGCCACATTGTGGACTGTGAAGCCCCCGGCCGTCGTGAACGAACCGCCGGCAATCAATTCACCGCCGAATTCCGTCAGCGCATGCACCGATCCGCTCGGCGCGCCTGCGATCGGCTGCCATGTCTCGCCATCCCACCGAGCCAGATGCATCGAGAAATCGCCGCCAGCAAGCAGTTCACCATCGTGAATCATGAGTGCATGAACTGTGCCATTGAATTGGTTGCCCATGGGATGCCAGTGAAACCATCGCGCGATATGGCTGACCTGCTCGCCACCTGCCTGCGTGAAGATACCGCCAACGACCAGGTTACCTTCGAATGGCAAGATCGAATACACCGGCCCGCTGACGCCTTGGCCGAGCGCCTGCCATGTTCGGCCGTCCCAGCGCGCAATTCGGTTGGCTGACACACCGCCGATTAGCGTGAAATCTCCGCCGACAATGAGATCGCCGTTGAACGTTGCGATGACCCGAACGGAGGAGTTCGAGCTTCCGCCCACGGTTTGCCACTGTTCGCATTGCTGAGCGCTGCAAACCGAAGTGCCGGCGCACACGATGAGTAGAGCAACGCAGGCGTAGCCAGCTTGCAAGAGCGCACGTCGAGTCGTGGCGTCCGACATTGGGTCTTCTCCTTCCGCGCCGAGCGCGACATCCACTGCAGTACCCGTTCACCAATTCTACGAACTGCGCATCGCACGGCAACCCGTCCAAAAGGCGACCCATAACAATCCTCCGTAGCGTCCCATCGAAACCCCGCCGCTCAACGGAACGATGGCATCAACGGAACTCGAAGCGTGCGGTATCCTTCCGTCTCACGATGCCTGATCACCCACGTTCACAGAAGACCGCTCACTCACCTGCCGTGATCGGCTGGCGCGAGTACGTCGCGCTGCCAGATTGGGGGGTCGAGCATATCAAGGCGAAGGCGGACACCGGTGCAAGGACGAGCGCGATCGACGTTGCCAACCTTGAACTGCTGCCCGGCGATCGGGCGCGTTTCGACATTGTCGTCGATCGCAAGCATCCTGAGCAGCGGACGTGTGTGGAGACGGCCATCGTGCGTCATGCGAACGTCAAGTCGAGTCTGGGCGCGATCCATACCCGGCCCGTGGTTGCGACGCGACTGCGAATCGGCCAGATCGAGAAGATTGTGGAGCTCGGCCTCGTGTGCCGCAAGGGCATGACCTGTCGCATGCTCCTGGGAAGGGCTGCTCTCTCACCTGAAGTCCTGGTCGATTCATCGAAGCGCTACCTGCTCGGCCGTGGCAAACGGCACACGCATCCGAATCGGCGAGGTCGGGGAGGACGCGACTGATGAAGATCGCCATTCTCTCACGGAGTCCTCGCTCCTACAGCACGCGCCGACTGCGGCAGGCCGCTATTCATCGCGGTCACAAAGTGCGCGTGCTCGACACACTTTCGTTTTCGATCCACGTCAAGCAGGAACAACCGGACCTGTTCTTTCGCAGCAAGCCGATCGAAAACTTCGATGCGGTCATCCCGCGCATCGGCGCGTCGATCACGTTCTTCGGCACGGCAGTCGTTCGGCAGTTTGAGCAGATGGGCGTCTTTTCGCTCAATGCGTCACAAGCGATCTCGGTCTCTCGAGACAAGCTGCGATCGCTCCAGATTCTGAGCAGACATCAGATCGGCATGCCGCCCTCGGCATTCGTTCGGAACAAGTCGGACGTACTGCCTGCGATCGAAGAGGTTGGCGGCGCGCCGGTCATCATCAAACTGCTTGAGGGCACGCAAGGCGTCGGCGTCATCCTGGCCGAGACCAAGAAGGTGGCGGAGGCAATCATCGAGACGCTGCAAAGCGCCCGGCAGAATGTGCTGATTCAGAAGTTCGTCGCAGAGAGCAAAGGCCGCGACGTGCGCGCTTTCGTCGTCGGCGGCAGAGTCGTCGGCGCGATGCGGCGTACAGCGCAGGGCACCGAGTTCCGCAGCAATGTGCATCGCGGCGGGAAGACCGAGCCGCTGCAACTCGATGAGCGATATGAACGGGCGGCAGTCAACGCAGCGCAGATATTGGGTTTGCGCGTCGCAGGTGTGGACATGCTCGAAGGCAACGACGGCCCGCAGATCATGGAAGTCAACTCCTCGCCGGGCCTCGAAGGGATTGAAAAGGCCACGGGAACTGATATCGCAACGATCATCATCGAGCACCTCGAGGAACAGGTGCTCTTCCCGGAACTCGATTTGCGCCAGCGGCTGACATTGACCAAAGGTTATGGCGTTGTGGAGGTACCGGTGAGCAAGTCGTCGGAACTTGCCGGCTGCACCCTTGCCGAGTGCCAGTTGCGCGAGCGCGACATACTTGTCATGAGCATCACGCGCAACGCGCTGGTGATTCCCAATCCCCGCGGCAATCGCGAAATCATGCCCGGCGACACGCTGCTGTGCTACGGCAAACTGCTCGCGCTCCAGTCGCTCATCCCGCCCAGGCCAAGGCGCAGAAAAAAGCGAGCAAAGCGGACGAGCGCGTAGGGGCAATGTGACCGGGCCCGACGCTTTACAATAGCGGCATGCAATACGCCGGCAGCTTTCACTTGCGACAACTTGGTTTCTTTGCGCGGCTCGGTGTGGCAGGCATCACGCTGACGCTGCTGGGCGGCCTGATTGCAAGTGCTGCGTATGTGCATCTGTTTCATGGCAAGCGCGATGGCACGCCGGGGCTCTCCATGACTGATCTGAAGGGCTCGTACCACGGCATTGACGCGCCGGCGCCGATGCTGGCCGCGCTGGAGCGCGGCCACCCGGAGCCGCCTGATGAACTTGATCCGGCCGAGCGCAGCGCACTGATCGAATGGCTGCGCAGTGACCGGATCGCGCAGAACTACGACAATCTTGACCTGGGTGATTTCGCGCCGGCCGAGATCATCGCGATCAACTGTCTGGAGTGTCACAGCCGGCGGTCGCCTCAAGCGAAGGCGATCGCTGAAGCCGTGCCGCTGGATTATTGGGATGATGTGAGCCGGGTGGCGTTCCCGTTGAAAATCGACCCGCCGCCGCTTGAGATTCTTGTTCTTTCAACGCACACGCATGCGCTGTCGCTGGCAACGATCAGCGCGGTCACGATGTTGCTGCTGATTCTGACTTCTTGGCCACGGCGGCTCATCGGCATGCTGATCGGACTTGGCGGCATCGCGCTTGTTGCGGATGTTGCTTCGTGGTGGCTGGCGCGCCAGCACGAGGGCTTTGTATACGTCATCGTCGTCGCCGGCGGACTCTATCTACTCACGACGGCGGCGGCTCAAGTTGCGATACTGCTCGATCTGATTCGGCCCCGTGCGTCTTCCGATGCCTGACTCGGTGTTCGAGTTCGCAGCGCGCAGGGACGCTCCGCTGCGCGTCGCGGCCAAACGGTTTGCACGTGGATCCTGGCGCTGGTGCGTTACTGGCGGTTGACCGGCGGGGCGCCGAACACATCGTTGCCGAAGTTGCGGTCCAGCAGGAAGCCGAAGCCGTAGGTCACGCGGAAGCCGTTGCGAATGACTGCAAGCGGGGTCGCAATCCATGAAGTGCCAATGTGGATGTGGTCGCCCGGCTTGATGAAGATGTCCGGTTCAGTGCGGCGGCGAATCGCAGCAAGGTTGATGCGAATGGTCGCTTCACGATCACGACCGATCATCCGGGTGAGATCAACGCGCTCTGGCTGGGCGATGGGACCGAGGTCACCCGCTGCTGCGATAAAACGGCTGAGCGTGAGCCGTTCCGGCGTGAGCGGCAGATCGAAGACGCCGGGGCGATTGATCTCGCCGCTGATATAGACCAGGCCCGATCGCGGTCCTTCCACGACGATTCGATCGCCGGGGCGAACGACAACGTCATAGGAACTATCGACGCGAAGGCGATCATAAGGAATCTCGATGATCCGCTCCGTGACGAGTTGCTCACGATCCTGAGGTTGACCCAGTTCAGGATCGAGCAGTGAAGGAAAATCCTGACGCGCAGATCGGTTTGCTGCGAGGGCTGTCGGGGCGCGATCGCTGCGATCCGCACGGACCCATTCGCCGATGGATTCAACATACACAAACGTCTCATCGACCGGGGGCTTCGGCGCAGCTTTGGCATGAGCGCTACGCCGCATGGCGTCGATCTCCGCCTTCGACTCGACATCAGCGACGCGGACCGGCACGAGATCATCGATGTCGACCGGAACCAGCGTTCCCGGCTCACCATCATCCGGTGCGAGGTTCCGCCGAGTGACGGCCGGTTCAGTCGAACCGAGTTCTCGATGAGGCATTCCGAGCGAACCGGGACGTGCGTTGTCGTTCTCGAGTTGGTCGATCAGATCCTCGATATCGACAGGCGCATCCTGTGGCTGCTGACGCGGCTGCGATGGTGGCCGGACATTGCCCAAATCCTGATCGCGCTCGTATGGCGGCAACATCTCCTCGGTGAGCGGCACACGGCGGACCACGACGATGCGTTCGGTGTTCTGCGGCACTCCACCGACAGCCGCAAGGGCTTCGTTCAAGCGAAGGTCCGCCTTGCGCAGCGTGTACATGCCGGGATTGAAAAGTTGGCCTTCAACTGTGTAGGTGTAGGCCACCGGGTCTTCGACGTGGACATACACGCGGGGGGACGTGACGAACTGCTCCATCAGCTCAGCCACGTGGTCTTCAAACTCCTGTACGGTTCTGCCGGCGGCTCGGATATCGCCGATGCCGGCAATGCGGAAGTTCCCGGTGGCATCAATACGTCGGGAGATAACGTCCCACATTTCTGCGGTCCGCAGTTCCTGGACTTCAACTGTCAGGAAATCGCCTGGCGCGAGGATGTAGGTCAGATCGTTGGGGAGCAGGTCTTCCTGCATGACGCCGGTGGTCTCCCCCCACGTCGACTCATCCGACTCGATGACGTCAATGCGATCGAGGATCGGGAGCATGGTCGGCTGCCGACCGAAGTAGCCGGTTCGCGATGGGTCGAAGAATGAATCGACTTCACAGCCAACCAACATCATGGTGGCGGCGATCAGTCCGGCCGAGATTGCACGGGTGTGGCGGTCTCTTTCCATCTTCCTGTTGTGCTCCACGTCAGCGTCAGAACAATCGGTGATTCTCGCAGTTCGCTCTACGTCGGCTGCATCGTGCGGTTCGGATGAATGCTTGCGGGGACTAGGTTTGGGCACGTTAACCGACTTGAGGCAATTCGTCCAAACGGAGTCCGACCGCCTCCAGCCGACCCGCATCCTGTGGATGAGATCGGCAAGCAATTAGTCGCCCTGACCCTGGGCTGGTGTATCAGCACAAGACCCCAATCGCGGCGCACCCTCCGATTGCAGCCGGGGGGGGTGACCTGGCTGCCGGAAGGTGCCCCACGCACACCTTGGACGGCCCGTCTTACAATCTGTTGATGGTGCGGAGGAAGCAGCTACGATCGGCGACCGGACGGGGCCTGTCGTTCAAGATGCCCGTCTGCATCAAGGAAATCTACCAGGTTGACGACTGGTTCCGGCGCAAGGCGGCGTGGCTCCTTCCTTTTTGGATGCTTCTCCGCTGGCCGGCCGGGATCGCCTGCCTGTTGGGCTACTGGATCGTGGCGCCTCTCGGGATACCGCTGCTAATGGCGCAGCTTGGTGCCGCCATGGCGCCGAGCCCGCCGGGCATGGTGTACTGGGTCTACTTCTCATTCATCATGGGGACGCTTCTGGTGGGCTCGATCGCCCTCCTCCGGGCAGCTGCGGTGAGCTTCGCTGATCGAGTGATCGATTGGGATGACCTGCTGCACGGCGTTACGCTCGCCGCCGGGGTGCTGCTGGCGGTGGCCTACTACATTCCCTGAGACGATCCGGTCGGTTGTTGGCGCTCGGGCACTCATCCCGCTTCCTGTAGAATGGCGTTGTGGATGACTTCGGTTCCTGGTCAGATGTGCTTCATTGTGAGTTGACCCTCGATGGGCCACTCAAGCGCATCTACGTGGTGCGTGAAACGAATTCGACACAGGATGCAGCAAGGCGGATCGGCGCGGTGCCGGGTGATGTCATCGTGGCCGGCCGGCAGACTCATGGCCGCGGCACGCGCGGAAGAAGTTGGCTGGATACCGGCGCGGACGGCATCGCCATGACGTTCGTTGTGCCGAACGATCGGTCCGAGCGGCTGATGCTTGCTGCGGCTGTCGCAGTCGCCAGGGCGGCTGAGGCCCTGCTCAAGCGGCCCGTTGGAATCAAGTGGCCCAATGATATTGTTGTGGAAGGGCGGAAACTTGCCGGCATTCTTGTCGAGCAATCACAGGCAGCGCGGCAGATGCATGGATCCAATGCAGCAAGAGTCGCCGCAACCAGAAGGGCATCGTCTGCCAGAGCGTTGGTGGGCGTTGGCATGAACATCACGCAAACGCATTGGCCCGCCGAACTCGAAGCCACTGCGGTCAGCGCCGTGCAACTCGGCGCGACTGTTTGCAGAATCGAAGCGGCTGCCGCTCTGGTACGCTCATTCTGTGAAATGCTTCCAAGCTCAGACGATGCGCTTGTATCGGCCTATCAGCAGCGAGATGCGCTGCGCGGCCGGCAGACGACGCTGCGATCCGGCGACGCCCTTGTCTCCGGCATCATTCGTGAGATCAACCCACTCACCGGTCTGCACATCGACACTGGCACAGGTGAGAGATGCCTTCCACCGCAGACCACGCATCTTGTGAAACGTTGAGATGCATCTGTCGTGGCAACGATCACGGCCGCACCCGTATCATGTTCACATGCCAACAACCACCAGCACACGTGGACAGGATCTGCTTTACTCGCTCGACCTCATTACCGATCCGCGTGTGACCGATCCTGCAGCGGCCGGCCATGAACGGTGCATCGTCACCGAAAATCCTGCCACTGGCAGCCCAATTGCAGCCGTCAAACTCAATTCAGAACGCGAGTATCACGATGCCGTGGAACGCGCCTCACTCGTTCAGCGTCAGTGGCAGATGCTTCCCGCGCCAAAACGAGGTGAGATCATTCGCTTGATCGGCAATGCTTTTCGAGACCATCTGGAACCGCTGGGGGAACTGGTCACGCTTGAGATGGGAAAGATCCGCGCAGAGGGCATTGGCGAGATTCAGGAATGCATCGACATCGCAGACTTCGCGGTCGGACTCTCACGGCAACTCTACGGACTGTCGATGCACTCGGAGCGGCCGCAGCACCGCATGTACGAGCAGTGGCATCCGCTGGGCACGATCGGCATCATCACCGCTTTCAATTTCCCGGCAGCCGTATGGGCATGGAACGCGATGATCGCAGCGGTGTGCGGGAACGCGATGATCTGGAAGCCGTCGCTGATGACGCCCTTGACGGCCATCGCCATGACGAACATTGCGCAGCGCGTGATGGATGAGCAGGATGTCTTCCGCCCAAGCGAAGGTCGCCCACGCGACATCTTCTCCCTCATCATCGGAACAGAAGATGAAGTCGGCGAAACGATGATCGCTGATCGACGCCTCCCGCTCATCAGCGCGACCGGATCGTGCCGAATGGGTCGGCATGTCTCGCAGGTCGTTGCGCGACGGCTGGGCAAATGTCTGCTCGAACTCGGCGGCAACAATGCGATCATTGTCATGCCCGATGCTGACATGGAACTGACGGTTCGTGCGGTACTCTTCGGCGCGGTCGGCACTGCGGGCCAGCGCTGCACGACGACGCGCCGGCTCATCTGTCATCAGAGCATTGCGGCCGATCTCACTGAACGCCTGGTGAGCGCGTACAAGCAAGTCACCATCGGCGATCCACTTGATCCGAAGACGCTTCTGGGTCCGCTCATTTCAAAGGCGGCTGTCGATCAAATGCGGACTGCGCTGAAGGCGATTCGCGAGCAGGGCGGCGAAATCCTCTGCGGCGGCGAGGACGGACTTGATCGCTTGGCCGAGTATCCCGGTCACTTTGTGGAGCCGACGATTGTGAGAGTGCCACCCCAAAGTTTGAAACGTCCAAACGGCCATGCGTCGAACGAGAGCGGAAATCGCCGCGAAGCGGCGGAGGATTTGGACGTTTCGACGTTTGGAGGTGTGGACGTTTTCCCCATCGCCCAGGAAGAAACCTTCGCGCCGATCCTCTATATCTACGAGTTCGACGATCTCGATGAAGCGATCGCCATTCACAATTCCGTCGATCAGGGACTCTCGAGCGCGATCTTCACCGATTCGGTGCGCGCCGCTGAGCGATTTCTGTCGCATGCGGGCTCCGATTGCGGCATCGCCAACGTCAACATTGGCACAAGCGGTGCGGAGATCGGCGGCGCGTTCGGAGGCGAAAAGGACACCGGCGGCGGGCGCGAATCCGGCTCCGATGCATGGAAGCACTACATGCGCAGGCAAACATGCACAATCAATTGGGGTAACGACCTGCCGCTGGCGCAAGGCATTCGGTTCGGTGAATGAGCCGTCAACTCAAAGTTTGCTCAAGTTCAGCGCTTCGACCCCGCCCGATCTCACAAATCGTGTAGGGCTAAGTGACTACTGACCTGTGCCTAGTCCTCAACCCCCAAAGCGAACGAAACCCAACATTGCTTCTTGAGATCGAGTTCGCTTCGCGCCAAGACTCAGTGGATGTTGCCGCGGCCGCGGCTCGGGTTGCGCTCGCGCTAAGAACAGCGGCCACTGATTCTAAAGAGGAGAACTCCATGGACCGAGCATTCCTGCGCTATTGGCTGTCTGCCTTCTGCACGTTCGCATCACTGCCGGCCTCAGCCGCTGTCTGCACCGACGTGCCGACGGCGATCAATCGCATGTCAGACGCGGCAGGCACCGGCGCCCGCGCAGTTGTCAACGGCGAGCAGTTCTCAGTCATCGCGTGGATCAGGCCCGCCGAGCTCAGCGTGGAGGTTTCATCGATTTTCGAAATGACCGGCGCCCTTGAGATTCACCTTCTCGGCGCGAAAAATCGCGGCGTGCGGGCAAGAGTTCTGGGAGAAGCAGAACATCTTGAAGCCGATGCACTCGCTGATCTTCAGAACGATGAATGGGTGCTCCTGGTTGCGTCATTCGATCGTACTGCCGCGCTCCTCCACGTGTGGATCATCTCTCAATCACAGTCGATTTCACATGCCAGCGCGACCCTGCCTGAATTCACAATGAAAGCGGCAGGGAATCCAGCCATCGGTTCTTTGAACGGCCTGCCTGCAATGCTCGGCGTCTACGGCATAGTCGCATTGCGGAATCACACCGTGACTGAACAGGATGTCCTTGATGTCTGGAATGCGCGCCGGCACTATGCACCGTTTGATCTCGACAACACACAAGCAGGTGGTTCGATGAATGGGTCGGCCGGGTGTGTTTACATGTTCAATCATGCGGTCACCACGAATCCGATCAACCATGCCGGCGGACATCAGCATGACATCGCAGCCGTCATCGGCGAGCCCAGCACGCGATGGAACTTTCATATCTATGACGCACTGAGTACCGGCTCAGAATCGCTGCGCGTCGTGCGCTTGCTCAGCGAAGCGCACGGCTTCGTCAACTGCTCCCCCTATGACGCGGGAGACGACTTTTTCCTCAGGCCGGTGCCGACTTTGACCAACCCTCTCCCGGAGCCGCATTACGTGGCGGGCGACGCGCCGCTGCTGCGTGAGCTCGCCGCTGAGCCGAAGCAATTACTCAAGGTCATGGTCAGCGCCAACAGCCGAGCCGTCATGGGTTCGGACGGCTCTGCGACGGGCAACGGCAACTATGCGCACGGCTTCATCGCGCTCAACGAGGAACAGACGGCTGGTATCATCAACTCGCCCGCGCGGCTCGTGAGCAGTATGCCGTGGTTCGGCTTCGATACCAGCAAGCACGCTCCATACTTCGACGGCGCTACAGAAATCGCGTCCACAAACTTCTCGCGATTCTGGACCGGCTCGTTTCGTGACAACTCGAGAGGCCCCGGCGCGGGCATACACCTGCAGGCAGGAGAACGATTCGGCACGTACATCATGCGATGTGGATCGGACGGCATGATTGAAGCGGATGAGCCGCTCGTCATCGAGGCGTATCTCCTGCGGTTCCCTGGCGCAAGTGACATCGAATGGGTTCCGAATATGCACTCGCGCCAAGGGGAACCCGGCGCCGACTTCGGCGAACCGGCGATCCTGTCGCTCGACACACAGGAATGGAGTCACACGCTGGGTGAGAGCGACAGTGTGCCGGCTTCTGATCGCATCATCCTCGCGGGCGATCATGCAGCGAAGGTGAGGGTGAACGATGCCGTCCAAACCGGATTATGCATCTCGCTGGTTTCGTCCGTCACCTATGACGCCGAGGCGGAGATCACGATCATTGATTTTGAACATGGCTTCAGCACCCTCCCACAACAAGATGCGGTGCTGCGCTTCGGACCGTGGGGGTATGAGAAGATCCATTACGAATGGCCTGGGCTTGAACCTGAATCGGAGAAGACATGGCGCGGTTTGCGCGTCTCCACCCTCGAAGGTGGCGGACCGCAGGGCGCGATCATCTTCGGCTACAGCGCGTGGCGGCCGAACGTGAACGGCTATGTTTTCGGCACGGCCGGGTGGAGCGGCAACGGCTATTGGCGGCAGATCGATCGCGCCTTCTTCGCAGGCATCGATCCATGGATGGCCATGCTCGCGCCGGATGCATGGCTGCAGATGTTCGCGCAGCAGGGCAGCAGCCCTTCCACCATCAACGCCTACAAACAGCGCATACGAAGCGCGCTTCCCGGTATAGAGATCGCGTGGATGGGAGACTGTGTGCATCAAGAAGGCGGAGTGTCCGAAACCTGGCAACACTACATCCTCAACAACGCAGTCCAGCAGAATGTCATCGCCATGACTCTCGTGCAGGATGATCGTGTCGGCACGTTCAACGCCATGCTCGTTGACGGCTTGCGCTCCGATGCCAATCACCTCACCGCACGCGGCAATTTGCGCCTCGCTGAAATCTGGACCGAAATGCTGCTCACCGCAGCCATCGACCCGTCAATCCCGGTGCACGGCGACTTGAGTGGCGATGGCTCCGTCGGCGTGCCAGACTTGCTCATCCTCCTCGGCGCATGGGGGCCGTGCGCCGATGCCGAGAACTGTCCCGCCGACCTCGACGGCAGCGGCGAAGTCGGCGTGCCGGACCTGCTCATCCTGCTCGGTGCGTGGGGGTGAAGAGGAAAGTGAGCGAAGGTTGGGAGCTAGGAGATAGGAGTCAGGAGTTAGGTGTTAGGTGTTAGGTGTTAGTGTCTCGATGCCTCGGTGCCTCGATGCCTTGATCCCCTCGATGCCTCGATGCCTCGATGCCTTGATCCCCTTGATGCCTGTTGCCTCGATGCCTTGGATCTCCCTTTCGCTCATAACTCCGCACTAAACCCCGTCCGACTCTGCGCTTCGCGCTGCTCGACAATCGTTCGTCGCCTTAGCATCGATCTGATGCGAGTGGAGAGGCCGAGGATTCTGCCGGAGCGGGGCGGCTCGCCGGTGCGCGGCGATGCGCATCGCGCCGCTGATGACCATCTCGCCAACGGTGCCGCTTCGCCCTCCGCATCAAAGCCCCCCTACCACCCGCGCAACACACGGCGAATCCTCTGCGTCTTCCCGCGCTACGCGCCCTCCTTCGGCACGTTTCAACATTCGTATTCTCTCATGCCCGGCGTGCGCGCCTTCATGCCGCCACAGGGTCTGCTGCTCATTGCGGCATACCTCATGCAACGCGCGCCTAACTGGGAGGTGCGCTTCGTTGATGAGAACCTGCGGCCGGCCAGGGATGCGGAGTATCAATGGGCCGACGCGGTCTTCATCAGCGGCATGCACGTGCAGCGGCAGCGCATCAATGAAATCAATCGCAAGGCACATCAACACGGCAAACTCACCGTCCTCGGTGGGCCGTCCGTCTCCGCCTGCCCCGAGTATTACCCCGATGTCGATGTGCTGCACGTCGGTGAGATCGGCGATGCGACCGATGCAGTGATGGAGGTGATTGATAAGGGACGAAGGGGCGAAGGGGCAGAGGGGCCAAGTGGCAAAGGGAATGGCCGTGCAGCAAACCCTTTGAACCTTCGCCCCTTTGAACCTTTGCTCCTTCGCTCTCAACTCATCTTTCGCACCCGCGACCGCCTGCCGCTCACCGATTTTCCCGCACCAGCTTATCACTTGCTCGACCTTCGCCGGTACTTCCTCGGCAGTATTCAGTTCTCCAGCGGCTGTCCGTACATGTGCGAGTTCTGCGACATCCCCGCGCTCTACGGCCGCAACCCTCGGCTCAAGACGCCGCAGCAAGTCTGTGCGGAACTCGATGCGATCGTCGAAGCCGGCTGCCGCAGCGCGGTGTACTTCGTTGATGACAACTTCGTTGCCAATCGCAATGCAGCCAAGGAACTCCTGCCGCATCTCATCGATTGGCAGCGCAGCCGGGGCTACCCGATTCGATTCGCCTGTGAAGCCACGCTCAACATCGCCCAGTCGCGCGATCTTCTGGCCATGATGCGCGAAGCGCGTTTCGACACCGTCTTCTGCGGTATCGAAACGCCCGAACCTGATGCGCTCACCGCGATGAAGAAGAAACACAACCTGCGCACGCCGATTCTCGACTCCGTGCGCACCCTCAACGAGCACGGCATGGAGGTCGTCTCCGGCATCATCATGGGACTGGACACCGACACGGAAGACACGCCCGACCGCATTCTCGAGTTCATCAACCTTTCGAAGATCCCGATGCTCACGATCAACCTGCTCTACGCGCTGCCCAAGACGCCGCTCTACGATCGGCTCAAAGCGGAAGGCCGCGTTATCGACGATACAGGCGCAGTCGAGCACGCCCAAACCAGCGCCGGCCCGCAGCGCGAATCCAACGTCATCTTCAGAATGCCTTACGAGCAGGTCCGCGCCATGTGGCTGCGAACGATCAGCGAAGCGTACCAACCCGCCAACCTCCTCGAGCGCTTCGCCCATCAATGCGAACACACCTACCCGAACCGCGCGAAGGTCAAGCAGCGCATCAGGCCGCATCAGGTCGTACTCGGCCTGCGGATGCTGTGGCGCGTGCTCATCCAGTGCGGCCTGCGCAACCCGAAGCGCGATCGCCGCATGTTCTGGAAGGCGGCCTGGCCCCTGCTGCGCACCGGCCGCATCGAGGAGGTCATCCACATCGGGCTGGTCAGCCACCACCTCGTCACGTTCACCCGCAACTGCGCAGCCGGCCAAAGCGAAGCGTGCTTCTACGCCGACCCCGGGGTCAGCGAAGCGAACGAACCTCGAAACGTCGCCACGGCAGCGAGCGCGGGAATGTAACCGCCGGGGCGCCACTCTTGCACCGGCTTTGCCACTCGACCCGATATCATCTTGGCCATGTCACGGGCCAAGCGCGCCTTTATCGCCGCCATCAACCTCTATCGCTTCCTTCGCCGCAAAGAAGGCGCGAACACCGCCAAGGTTCCGCTGCTGACGCGCCTTCGCATGCTGCGCAAGGGATTCCTCAGCGTCTCCTACGTGCTCTACGACGGCTTCCGGCAACATCCAAGCGATGCGTACTTCTCCGACTGGTTGCATACACGTGTCGCGCTCGTCAACGGCCGATGGGGCTCCGCGATGTTTCCCGCAGTGCTGGCCAACAAAATCTTCTTCACAGAGGTTGTAGGCAAGCATATCCCTGTCTCGCCGATCTTCGCCTACATTGATCGCGGCCGCATCCACTCACTCGATTCGCGATGGAATGATCAGGCGGACCTCCGCACAGTACTGGCCGCATTTGACAATCCGGTCGTCTTCAAACCCGTGGCCGGTATGCAGGGTCAGGGTATCTACTTTATTGGTGTCAAGGACGGCTCGCTGACGATCAACGGCAAGGCCGCAACCGATGATGAAGTTCACAAGCGCATCAGCCGCCTGCACGAATACATCATCAGCGGGTTCATCACGCAGGGCGAAAGCCCCGGCCGGCTGTACCCGCATTCGACCAATACCATGCGCATGCTCACCATCTGGGATGTCGATGCGCACAGGCCGTTCATCGCAGCTGCCGTGCATCGCATCGGCACCGCTGAGTCTGCACCACTCGACAGTTGGAGTCGAGGCGGCCTTGGAGCAGCAATCGACGTTGAAACCGGCGTGATAGGGCCGGCCACGCGCGACCCCATCGGCTTGTCAAGATTGGAGTGGTTCGAACGACATCCCGACACCGGGCAGCCGATCGCAGGACAGCGCATCCCCAGTTGGAACGAGGTCTGCGAAGGCGTGCTCAAAGCAGCAACCGCGCTGCCCTACCTTAAATTCATCGGCTGGGACATCATTCAGACGGAAGACGGCATCTGCGCTCTCGAGGCCAATTCCGCATGCGGGGTACGCTTTCTCCAAGTACATCGCCCGCTCCTGATTGACCCGCGCGTGCGCCGATTCTTCGAGCATCACGGATTCCTCAAACCCACCACCCGGCCGCACACTAGCGCGCCCGTCAATTAGAAGGAGAGTTCCACTTTGCTGTCGCTGCTCAAGCGCGCCTATATCACTGCCCGCGAATGGCGGTACTTCATCCTGCGAGATGAACTCAAGTCCACCGTGTCCGTCCCGCTCCTGACCCGCCTGCGCATGCTCCGCCACGGTTTTCGCGGCCAGTCGTGGATTCTCTTCGACCTCGCCAACAACGACCGCACTGAGTACATCTCCGACCTTCAGCGCATTCGCATGGGACGACTGCACGTTCTCAAGAACATCCGCGCTGGTTATCCCATTGCCCTTGACAACAAGCTTTACTTTGAAGCTATCGCAGGCCGTTATTATCGTGTGCCGAAGGTGCACGCCTACATCGAGCGCGGCCGCATCTTCGCACTCACAGATGAATGGCAGGCCGCTGCGGGTGAAGCCGGCTCACTTGAAGCGTTCAGCCGAATCGCGCCTGGCAAACCCGTTGTTCTCAAGCCGCTCGCAGGCGCGGAGGGTGCGGAAGTTCTCTTTATCCAGCACGAGGACGGCAAGTGGCTGCTCAATTGGAATGCAGCAACTCCCGAACAGATCGAGCGCACCATCCAAAAGCTCAACGAGTACATGGTCTGCGAGTTCATCGAGCAGGGAGCGTTCGGCGCTTCGCTGTATCCACGCACCACGAACACGATGCGATTGCTCACCATGTGGGATGTGAACACCAATGAGCCGTTCATTCCCGCCGCAGCACAGCGTATCGGCACCAAACGCTCCGAACCGGTTGACAACTGGGCACGTGGCGGCCTCAGCGCTTCGATCGACTGCGAATCCGGCCAACTCAGCCGCGCTGCAAGTTGTCCGATCGGCAAGGCGCGCCTGTCCTGGCATGAGAACCACCCCGACACGGGCAGTCCCATTGCCGGCCTGCACGTGCCGAACTGGTTACAAGTCAAGAGCGACCTGCTGGATGCCGCACGACGATTGCCTTACCTCAAGCTCATCGCATGGGATCTAGTCATTACGGACAACGGCGTCGTCGCTATCGAAGGCAACGCCACCACTGGAGTGAATATCTTTCAAGTCCACAAGCCCCTGCTCCGCGACCCGCGCGTCCGCGCGTTTTTCAAGCATCATCGGATTGTTTGAAGCAGCGATTTACGGAGCCGCGCACGAAGTAAGCGATCCAACCGAGCCGCGCACGAAGATAAGAAGAGAGCCGCGCACGAAGATAAGAAGAGAGCCGCGCACGAAGTAAGCGGTATGCGGCACATGGACAGCTACCGCTTACTTCGTGCGCGGCTCGTCTCTTGAATACGCTCGCGCGCCCGGCGCTTCGTACCATTCCATCATCACGCCCTGCTTATCGATGGTGTATTGCACCTTCTCCTCGACCAATGCCGACTCGAACAGGTGCAACGTGCTGCCGTGCCGTGTCCACCGCTTGCGATCGGCGGCATCGAACCCCGCACGGTTCAAATCGCGCGAGGCCCGAGCTTTGAGATCGCTCATCAATCGTCCCGGCTCACGGTCAGCGCACACGACCACATGAACATGATTGCTCCGCACGTGCAGCGCGAGCAACAGCCATTCCTTCTCGCGGCAAATGTTCACAATCGCATCGCGCACCACCTTTCGCCGCGGCGCATCCATCACGTATGGCGGCTGCGTCATCGATGAGCGTTCCCTTTCAAATCTCTCCATATCCGGCTCGATGAACGGCGTGCCGTATTCGTTATGCGCTGCATCGACCGACCCGAGGCCCTTGTCGGTCCCATGGAGCCATGTGCCGTACGTTGAAAATGTAATGAAGTACGCCAGCGCCACAACGGCGGCCATTGTACACACAAATGAGCCGCGCACGAAGTAAGCGAACCAACCGAGCCGCGCACGAAGTAAGCGAACCAACCGAGCCGCGCACGAAGTAAGCGGTATGCGGCCGCCACTCCGCTTACTGCGTGCGCGACTCATTCATCGCCGAATCACGCCGTGGTGCCGATAGAACGCGCGCACGCGCGGGTCGGCGAGGAGCGGGCGGTGGACCTGGAGAAGGTTGACATCCGAATGGTTGTTCCCTTCGAGGACACGCATTCCATCGTCCGTGACAACAACATCCCAGCCGACGTATTGCAGATATGAAAGTTGCCTAGCCGTGTACAGGATCGTGTCGCGTATGGTCGGCCAGCGGGGCACACTCACGCCCTTAATGGCTTGATTCGTTTCAGGATGGGCGTCATGCCAACGGAGGACGCCGTCGCACGGGAACGAGACGCCGCGGCTGAGCGCGCCGGTATCAAGGTCGATCTCGGCGCAGATGCCGCCCTGACTCCAATTGTCCACCGGCATCGAACTGCTCGAGCCCATGCGCTGCACTGCGATGGCGATGAAGGGCTCACCCGACTCGGGATCGATCATGGTGAGAATGCGGATCGTGTTGGTCGTCGGCGGATGGAATGCAGCGGAGTACGACGATTGCTGCACGAAATCGGTGATGATGCATGCATCGAGCCGCTGGATGAACGCAGCAACCGCTTCTTCAGTCGTTACGCACCCATCAAGGATTGGCTTGCCTTCGTCCCAGCGGAGAATGTGAACACCGACACCGGCACCGCTGGCAACGGGCTTGATGGCGACATCGCGGCGAAGCCAGACGGGCGATTCTGATCCGTTCACATCTCGCTCACCAAACGCTAGCGGATACACCCTGCCCCGCACAATCGCAGCGAGATTCGTCGGCGTTGGCAGAAAGCGTCCTGCGATCGCGGCGAAGGCAATCTTGTTGTGCAGAATACCGGAGAACTCGCCGTTGATGTACTTCGTTCGCAAGCGCGCATAATCAGAAAGATACTCGCCGCGCGCAATGCCTCTTTCGTCATAGAGGAAGTGCGCATCGGTGAGCAGGCCATGTCGCCAGCAGCGAGGAAAGAGCATCGCTCTTCGCACCGGGCTGATGCGGAGACTTGATGTCCATTCCTTGCCGAGAAAGTGCTTGGCGGTTGAATCAGGAAAGCCACGAACGAGGGAGCGTGCGAGACGTCGGACAACCGGCAAAGTCGGACGAGCGTTGTTCCCCATGTGCTTGATTTCACTCTTGTGTGATTGCCGCGAGGCGGCGCCACTACTCCCAATGCGGCAGTGACTGCTCCAGTTGTGATCGCATCAACTGGAGATCGGGGTGGAAGTCCACTTCCGACCATTCATCCTCACCGCACATTCTTGACCGGACATCATATCCGTTGCGAATCATGGTGCGGAGGGCAGCCGGGAAGAAGGCCTGGAGGTTCTCTTCAACCCGGAACATCTTCAACAGCGTCTGCTGGAGGTCGCGCAGGCCGCGCTCGGAGAAACGGATCATGCCGATCGACTCGGCTGAGGCCTTGTCCAGCGGAATGTCCTTGCCCATGTCCACGACCCGGTCGCCTTCGAGGATGACCTTCATGTCTTCCTCGGCATAGGACTTCTTTGGGCAGGCCATGAGCGTGATGTCGCCGGTTGGCTGCGCGAGCAGTCGCTCGAGCACAGCCGGTTTGAAAAGGTCATCGCCGTTGATGAGGATGACAGGGCCGGTGAGATCCTTGAGGCCGAACCATGCGGAGACGATCTGATTGGCCAGCCGGTAAAAGGGGTTATAGACGATGCGGAAGTTGAAGTCGGTGTAGTCGTGGATTTTCGCTTCGATTTGCTCGGCCTTATAGCCGGTGACGAGCGTAATGTCGCGCAGGTTATTGGCAGCAAGCGCCTGGAGCTGGCGCTCAAGCAATGTGTACCCGCCACCCAAATCGAGCAGCGACTTGGGCGTGTTTCGAGTCAGCGGCAGAAGCCGGCTGCCGGTTCCGGCGACAAGAATGACGACGTGCATGGGGGACTAGGTGTTAGGTGTTGGGTGTTAGGTGTTGGGTTTTAGGTGTTAGGAGATAGGATTTAGGAGGTAGGATTTCGATGAGTACCGAGTGACTGTGGGGCGGGCATGAGGAATACTCGGTACACGGTACTCGATCCTCGGTACTGCATCAATCATGCCTTCCTGGCGATCATGCGCGATGTTCTTGCGAAGTGCGCGACGAAGATGAACATGTAGAACAAGCCATATGCAAGATACGCGGGCACGAAAAGGTCCTGGCGGGGCAGGAGCAACACAATGAGGATGAACAGGCCATAGTCGGCTCCGGTGATGATGACATTCGAGATAAGTCCGGTGCGGCTACCCTCGCCAAAGGATCTCGTTTCACTTCCAGGAGCCGCGAGCAATTTCTCCTTCATGTTGATGACGAAGAAGTGAGCCGGCTGCGAAAGCAGATTCAGAAACGCTGCGATGAAGGGTAACGTGAGCGGCTGATCGGCAGCGATCGCGCTCGAGATCATCACAAACGAGAGCGCCATGTTGAAGTTGAGAACCTTCGCGATGTCCAGTGAGTGGTCGAGCCATTCACCCAGCGCAGAAGTTCTGCCGGAGACCCGCGCCAGCTGCCCGTCACAGGCGTCGAGCACGAAGCCAAGCGCGAGAAGGAACCAGACGATGGCTGCGATGACGAGAGTGATTGCGCTTCCCCAGAGAATGAGCAGGAGCAGCGCGGTGTGAGTGACGAGGAAACTGATGCTGGAGACAGCATTGGGGTGCAGGCCGAGCTTCCAGAAGAGGTACGTCAGCGGGATGGCGGCATTGCGATTGACGAAGCGCGTGTAGAGCGGGCCTTTCTTCTTCTTTGAAGCCGCGATGAAGTTGCGCCAGGTGCTGATGTCGGAGTGTGCCGTCATGCGTGTGATTGTCGCGCTAAGCCGCAAGCGGTGAGAACCTGTTCGTAGTGATCCTTCCAGCGCTCGCCGATTTTCTTCCAGTCGTAGTGCTGCCATACAAACGGGCGGCAGCGGTCGGCGGTTCGCGCACGCAGGTCGTTATCGGCCAGCCAGCGGTCAATCTCCTTCGCAAATGCCGATGCTCCGCCGGAAATCGGCACCACCGCGCCTGTTTCACCTTTGAGGACATCATCAAACATGTTGACCTGATCGGAGATGACGACCGGCGTGCTCGCGGCCATCGCCTCGATCACGACGATGCCGAAGTTCTCCTGATAACTGGGCAGGACGAAGAGATCGGCATCGACCATCGCTTCGATGCGCTCCCTGCCGTAGAGCATGCCGGTAAAGATGATGCGGTCGGCGACGCCGCGCTCCTGCGCCATGGCCTGCACTTTCGCCTGATAGTTGTCCGGCGAATCAGGGCCGGCGATCACCAGCATCGCCTCCGGATGTTTCCTTGCCATCTCCGCGAAGGCGGGCACGAGGATGTCGAGCCCCTTCTTGTGATGGATACGGCTGAGGAAGAGCAGCATCGGCTTGCTTCCAAGTGCCGGGAATCGAGCGCGGAATGTGCCGGGCGCGGGCAGGTCATGGAATTCGCCCAGGTCGAGGCCGAGCGTCTCGATGATGGCGGGCGGTTTGAGGTGGAGCGGTTCCGTCAGGCGCCGCTCGGTTTCGGTGGTGTAGTAGATGGCTGAAGCGCGCTGGAGGTTGCGTTTGAGGCGCGCGAGGTAGTAAAGCCGCTTCTTGACGCGAGACTGGGCGAGGCACCACGGATCGAGCATGCCGTGCGGCGTCATGATGTAGGGTTTGTTGGCGCGCTGCGCGAGCCGTGCTGCCCGGTGCTGAATCTCCTCCCAGACCGCGTGAATGTGAACGATGTCATGTTCCGCAATGAGGCGCGTGAGCGTCGGCTGAATATCGGGATGAAGGCCAAGCGAGGTGCGCGTGGGGCCGATGAGGTGGACCTGCACGCCGCGGCCGCGCAGGTGTTCGACGACGGAGGCATTGAGGTCTTCTCTGAATGTTGCTGCGACAGTGACATCGATCCCCGCATCGGCCTGGGCTTCGGCAAGCCCGGCCAGCGCGGTCGTGGTGCCCCCGCCGCGCGGATCAATCGAGGAGATGACGTGCAGCACACGCATGAACGCCGAGTATAGGCGGTCGATCAAGCCGCTTGCGGCTTAGCGCGGCTCATCGTCCATCCGCGCCCAGATGGCCAGCGTCAACAGCGCAAAGAGTCGCTGGCCGTGGTCGTAGGCGCCTGAGAGATGTTCATCCAGAAGGCGTTCAATCGCAGGCCGCCGCAGGGTGATCGGACCGAACGGCTCATCGTGCGAGAGCGCATCGAGCAGCAATGACTTCATGCCGCCAAAGTCATTGCGAAACCACTCGCCGATGGGAATCGCAAAGCCCATTTTCGGCCGATCGACGATGTCATTCGGCAGGTGCTTGCGCGCAATCTCGCGCAGCAGACCCTTGCGCTGACCACCCGGCGCAAGCTGCCAAGTCGGGGCAGCCAGCGCGGCAGCGACGAGATCACGATCGAGAAATGGAGCCCGCACTTCCAGCGCGCCCGGCACAGCCATCGACGCAGTATCCACCTTGCACAGAAGATCGTCGGGCAGATAACTGATGAGGTCCGCCTTGCGCAGCGACTGCATGGGATCGCGGCCGGGCGGCTGGCGGGCCGGCTCGTGCGGCAGGCCAGCCATGAGTTCATAGATCTGATGCTGGGTGAAGATGGATTCCATGGCAAGGATGCCGCAACGCTTAAGGTCGCGCGCCATCTCGCCGAGCCGTGCGAACTTGTGCTTGAATGATTTGGGATGCGTGCCGCGCAGCCATCGGCGCGGAATCCATTGGAGAAGCCGGCGATGTCGATACAGATGCCGCGCTGCCATGTAGCGTTCGTATCCGATGAAGAGTTCATCGCCGCCGTCACCGGAGAGCGCCACCTTCACGCCGGCCTGCCGAGCCGCTTTGCTCACCCAATATGCAGGCAACATGGAGGAATCGCCGAACGGCTGACCGAGCGTGTGAATGAGGTGAACGAGATCAGCTGCGGGATCGATTGGCGCTTCCAGAGTGGCGTGATCAGTCCCGAGATGCTTTGCCACGCGCTCAGCGAATTCGCTTTCGTCATAGCGGAGATGAGGCATTCGCACGGTGAAAGTGCGCAGGTGCTCGATCTTCCTCGCAGCAAACGCTGCGATCAGCGATGAATCGACACCGCCGCTGAGGAAGCATCCGAGCGGAACATCTGACTCAAGCCGCCGCTCGACCGCCTGCGCGAGCAGGGACTCAAACTCATGCTGTGAATGCTGCTCTGTTCCTCGGAGAAATTTCTCCGGCAGCAGCCGGTTGATTTCCTTCGTGATGGATGGCGCAAGGTTGCGCACGCGCTCCGGGCCGCCGCTATACACGCTCAATCCCGCAAAGTTGTACCCAAGTTGCAGAAAACGCTGCGTCCACGCTTGCGGGTTCGCGGAAGGATTGCCGAGCATCGCAATCGCCCGCGCTTCGCTTGCAAACGCGATCACGTTCTCATCACCGCCGACTCCCACACGTACATACAGCGGCTTCTCACCGAACCAATCGCGCGCCAGCATCAGCGAGGCATGATTGCGATCCCACAGTGCAAAGGCGTACATGCCCTCAACATATTCAACAAAGGATTCTCCCCATTCCCGGTAGGCATGGATCAGCGATTCGGTGTCACTGTGATCGGTGGCAAACGTATGGCCGCGCTTCTCAAGTTCGGCTCGGAGATCGCGGTGATTGTAGATACAGCCGTTGAAGACGATTGCGATCAGCCCCTCATCTTCAGTCCGACCGTGCTCGCTGACCATGGGTTGATGACCGCCTTCAATGTCGAGAATGGACAGTCGGCGATGCACGAGCGCGACTTCAACCGGCACCCCGTCGGCGGTGATCGACCGATCGCGAAAGCGACCGCAGCCATCGGGGCCGCGATAGGCGATGCGCGCATCGATGGCGTCCAGCCAGCTTTCAGGAATGGCCGGTTCGTTGCGCGCGGCGTTTGAACCGCGCATGAGAATGCCGCCGAAGCCGCACATGAGCCGCAAGCATAGTGCAGGAGTGCCTCATCGGCTCCCCATGCGACTGCGATCATCGGCCGCTATCATGCACTACGGTGATTGCATGACGAGTCACGCACATGATGCGACGTTGAAGGAAGCTGCTGAAGAGGCGGTTCCCGGCTGGGATTACGCCCCCGCGCCGGAGCGCGTCCCGGTCGAGATCGCGGAGCGGTATGGCTTGTTCATCGGCGGGACATTCGCTGCGCCGAGGTCGCGCAAGCACTTTCGCTCCGTCAATCCTGCGACTGAGGAGGTCCTCTGCGATGTTGCCGAGGCCGGTCCGGGCGATGTTGATGCAGCAGTCGAAGCGGCGCGGAAGGCGCAGCCGAAGTGGGCGCGACTCAAGCCGCAGGAACGTGCGAAGTACCTTTTTCGCATGGCGCGGCGCATTCAAGAGCGGGCGCGCGAACTGGCCATTCTCGAAACGAAAGACGGCGGGAAGCCGATCAAGGAGTCGCGCGATGTGGACATCCCGCTCGCTGCGCAGCATTTCTTTTATCACGCTGGATGGTGCGACAAACTTCCGTATGCGTTTCCGGGACTTGATCCCAAGCCCGTCGGCGTGTGCGGCCAGATCATTCCCTGGAACTTCCCGCTGCTG
>CAZFZT010000001.1:0-134066 GCA_964523675.1 uncultured Isosphaeraceae bacterium | reverse complement strand
CGAAAATCGCTGCCGCAAGGGCCGCCAACATGCCAAGCCGCCATGAATCATCAATTCTCATTGAGCATTCCCTTCGCAATGCATTTCTCGAGACACCCGCCGAAACAGCATGTGCTGCCAAAGGTCGGCGGTGGGTTCAGTATGACACAGGACAATTTGAGGATCAAGAACAATTCATCATCACAACAGCAAACCGCACGTACGTGCGACACGGCTGGATTTTAACCACGTGAGCACACATGCTTTCATTGAGAACGCGGCAGAGCGTCTACGACCAGTTTGCATGCGCCGATGGCTTGATTGTGCAGAGCTGATTCAAGGATCACTAAAGAGACGGAATGTCAGATCGACGGTGCCGCTGAATGGCTCGCCTTCCTGCATGAGCCGGCCCTGATATGTGAACTCAGCGCCAACAGGCATCGGAGGGCCGCCCCCTGCGACAGCGCTTTGGTTCAATGCAACGGTAGCGGCCAGGCACCGCGCAGCCGCTGACATGACGAGAGAGCAGGTCTTCATTTTCTTCTTCTTACAGTAAACTCGTCGCGCAGAGCGACCGATCGTTCTGGCGAACCTGCCCCAATATAGTGTCCCGTCGAACCGGGTGCAACAAAGAATCTGGCGATTGACCTGCAGATGCAGGGCAGTTATCGCCCGCTGACGCGCATTAGATCCCCCTCTGGTGGCTCGCTGCGGGATCTGCGAGGAACGCCGTGCAGCCGGCGGAAGTTTCCTTATGATGCCAGCATGATGACCCGGACCATCCTCCCTCTTCTCCTTCTTCTCACATTCCTGCCAGTTTTCACCGGCTGTGCGTCCAGCGGCGGCCGCACCGGCATCGATCCATGGTCGGCCGAGTTCAACCCGCCGCAGACACTGCGCACCCAGCACATGGTGCTGGAACCGCTGACGCCCGATCACGCGCAGATGGATTACGACGCGTTCATGTCCAGCCGTGAACATTTGCGGCAGACACTGGGATGGGGCGGCTGGCCGAGCGATGACGGCACGGTTGAAGAGAACCGCGCCGACCTTGAACGGCACTGGCGCGAGCATCAGGCGAACGAAGCGTACACCTATGCGGTGCTCACTCCGGACCGAGCGCGCGAGATCGGCTGTGTGTACTTGAAGCCGCTGCCGGAAGGTGAAGACGTGCCGGTTGCAATTTCTGACCTGCCGCGCCCCGGCGTTCGCATTGCGTATTGGGTCACCGCCGAGTCGCTGCCGGCTGGACTCGATCGTCATCTCGTTGAGCGCATGACGCAGTGGCTGCGCAGCGAATGGGGCGTCGAAAGCGTTCTCATGCCTTTGCACGTGAAGAATGAACGCGGCATGGCCATCGCTCGAGATCACGGTTACAAGGCGCTGCCCGCAGCGGAGTCGGATCAGCGCATCAACTACGTCTGGAGCAAGTAATGCGCTGCGACCTTCATTACTGGGAATCGCCACCCTGCTGGTGCGGCGGCGGCGGCCAGGGTTCATCCGCGACGACGGTCGCACTCACTCGCCAGTAACCGTGTTCGCCCTGCGGGTCATCCGAATCGCGAGGACGAATGTCCTCAATTTCAATTTCCATTTCATTCTCACCCGGCGCAAGTTCGGGCAGCGGAATGATGAGCGGCCAGACGATCGCCCCGGGGTGCCAGCCGCTGCGATCAAGATCGCTTGACCAGAGTTCGCGGCCGTCGATCAGCCGCCTGCCGCTTGCGGGATTGCGGTCGCGCAATGACCCGCCGCGCTCCGCCCACGGCCGCCATCGCGCGATTTCCTCGCCATTGATGCGCAGGATATGCGTGCGCGAGATGAACTCGTCGCCGCCCCTGCCGTCGGTTGCGTGGCCTGTGCTGAGAATGCGCAACCGCGGCCGGTCAAGCCCTTCAGGGATATTCACCTTGGCGCGCAGGATGTTGGAATCGCTCGTGACCTGTTCCTCAAGGAAGACGCCTTCAGCGAAGATCGGCCGGCGTTGACCGGCAGTCTCGGCATATTCAAGCGTGAAGTTCGCGCTCCAAGCCGGGTTCATGTAGGTGCTGATGAAGATGCGCAGCGTCTGCTCGCCATGCAGCAGCGGCGCGAGCGCGGTGAGGTCGGCCCGGTACGTGGCCGAGGCGCCGAAGGCGGTGATGAAACGCATAATTTCAACTTCCTGTTCGCCATCAACGACGGTGACGGAGCCGAGGCGCGGCCAGGGATCGCCGGGACGAACGCCGCGCTCGGTTTCCGTGAGGCGCGGCTCGACGTGAAGCGTCGCAAGAATGCGCATTGCATCGCGCTGATCTGCGGGCGCAGCGGGCAGTTCAATGGTGCGCTCAATCGTGCGACCGTCACGTCGAATGACGTACGCGCCTCGCTCTGTGCTTTCAGCGAGTTCTCGGTCGAGCTCGATGGCGACTTCATCAAAGACGCTAATCGTCTTCGAGGGGCTATCCTGCGCGGCTGCGATGGCGAGGATGAGACAAAGAGTACTCCACATGTGATGAAGGATAGCAGCGAGGCACCTCTCGGTGGCATGCTTCTCGCCTGTGCGTTCTGTGTGTACAGGCGAGACGCTTGTACCACCGTTCTGCGGCACACCGCCTCTGCTCAAACCTACAATCCGCCGTGGAGCACCGCTTCAAACTCGTCAGCGAGTACACCCCCACCGGCGATCAGCCGGTTGCGATCGATGCACTGACCGAGCGCATCAGTTCGGGCGAGCGCCACTCCTGCCTGCTCGGAGCAACCGGCACCGGCAAGACCTTCACGATGGCCAACGTCATCGAGCGCATCCAGAAACCCACTCTCATTCTCAGCCACAACAAGACGCTTGCTGCGCAGCTGTATGAAGAGCTGCGCGAGTTCTTCCCGGAGAACGCCGTCAGTTACTTTGTTTCGTACTACGACTACTACCAGCCGGAAGCGTACATCCCGCAGCGCGACATTTACATCGAGAAGGATGCGGCCCGCAATGATGACCTCGATCGGCTGCGCCTTGCCGCGACGAGCAATCTGCTCTCGCGCCGCGACACGATCATCGTCTCATCAGTCTCGTGTATCTACGGCCTCGGCTCCCCCACCGCCTACCGCGACCGCGTGATTTCGCTGAGCAAAGGCCAGCGCGTGAATCGGCGAGAACTGCTGCTCTCGCTTGCAGATATGCAGTACGCGCGCAACGATGTCGAGTTCAAACGCGCCACCTACCGCGTGCGCGGGGATGTGATCGAGGTCTTCCCTGCGTATGAGCAGTACGCCATCCGCATCGAGTTCTTCGGCGAGGAAGTCGATCGGCTGGAGTTCATTCATCCCATCACCGGCGAAGTGCTGGCGGAAGAGACGTTCGTTTTCGTCTTCCCGGCCGTTCACTACGTCATGCCGCAGGACCGAATGGAGGCGTGCCTTGCGAACATTCGCGAGGAACTCAAGGAGCGGCTGCTCGAACTGCGGCATGAGGGCAAACTGCTTGAAGCGCAGCGGCTGCAGGCGCGGACGAAGTATGACCTTGAAATGATGGCGGAAGTCGGCTATTGCTCGGGTATCGAGAATTACTCAGCGCATCTCGACGGCAGGCCGCGTGGCGCCCGGCCTTATTCGCTGCTTGACTACTTCCATCATGTGCCTGGCTGCGAGCCGAGCGAGTGGCTGATGTTCATTGACGAATCGCACGTCACCCTGCCGCAGGTCCGCGCGATGTACAACGGCGATCAGGCGCGGAAGAAGGTTCTTGTCGATCACGGCTTTCGCCTGCCCAGCGCGCTCGACAATCGGCCGCTCAAGTTCGAGGAGTTTGAGAAGATGGTGCCGCAGATGGTGTTCGTCTCTGCGACGCCGGCTCCGTACGAACTAGAGAAGTGCGAGGGGGTGGTCGTAGAGCAGGTCATTCGGCCGACCGGTCTGGTTGATCCGGTGATCGAGATTCGCCCTGCTGAGGGCCAGGTGCCGGACCTCATCGAGCAGGTCAAAGTGCGCGCCCGCAAGGGTGAACGCGCGTTGGTGACTGTGCTCACGAAGCGGTTGGCAGAGGATCTGACGACGTATCTGCACGAGCAGGACCTGCGCGTGCGCTACCTGCACAGCGAAATCGACACGCTGGAGCGGCTGGAGATTCTGCGCGACTTGCGGCTGGGAGACTTTGATGTGCTCGTGGGCGTGAACCTGCTGCGCGAGGGGCTCGACCTACCGGAGGTTTCGCTCGTATGCATTGTGGATGCGGATAAGACAGGGTTCCTGCGTTCAACGACAAGTTTGATTCAGACGATGGGCCGTGCTGCGCGGAACGTGAACGCGGTGGCGATTCTGTACGCCGACACGGTGACGCCGCAGATGCAGGCGGCAATCGATGAAACCGAACGGCGGCGCGAGAAGCAAATCGCCTATAACACCGAGCACGGCATCACTGCCCAGACGATCCGTAAAGCCATTCGCCAGGGCATTGAACTTGAACTCAAAGCGCGCAAGACCGCGCGCGAGGCGATCGGCATGCGCTCCGATGAGCCGTCCTATGAGCGCGATGAACTTATGAGCATTCTCGAGGAGGAAATGCTTGAAGCGGCGCGGAATCTGGAGTTTGAGCATGCTGCGCGCCTGCGCGATCAGTTGGCGGAGCTGCGAGCGCTGCCGGCTGATTCCGACGGCCGGCTGACGCGCACGCAACTCGAGAAGCCGCGCGAGCGGCCGGGCCAGGCGCGGTCAAAGGTTGGCATCACACAGCGCGGGAAGAAGAAACAGAAGCGCACGTGAATCAGCAGGCGGGACGCCTGTGCCACCAAGCAGTTGTGCCTCTCGGCAGCTACGCAAGGCGCAACAAACCTTCTAACTCACCAACCGCAGGATGTCGTTGTAGGTGACGACCAGGAACAGCGCGCCGATCAGGCACAGCCCGACAACCGTCGCAATGTTCTGAAAGAGCAGTGATGGCGGCTGCCCTTTGATCTTCTCATAAATCAGGAACAGAAACAGCCCGCCATCCACAATCGGCAGCGGCAGGAAGTTGAGCACTGCGAGGTTCACCGAGATCACCGCCAGCAGAAATAGCAGGTAGATCAGTCCCTTATCGGCAACGGTCACGCCGATGTCGATGATGCCGATCGGGCCGCGCAGCTGCTCAACACCGACGGTGCCGCGAAAGAGGCGATCGATGGTGAGATACGTCAGCATCACCATCTTGTGTGTTTCCTCCACACCCATCACCAAAGCCCGCGCTGGATTCTTGCCGGCTGTTCGCACGGTTTGCACGGGCTCAAAGAGCGAGACCATGAGCGGGCTGGACCAGCCCAAGGCGCGCACTGAATCGATGTCTTCATTGCGGAGCGTGACATGCACCGCGTAAGTTTCATCTTGATCGGCAGCGGTGAGCGTCAGTTCAATTGATCCGTCCGCTGCCGCCAGGATCCCCTCCCGCAAATCGGTCCAGTTCTCAACGGGCTGTCCGTTTACCGCTGCGATGCGCGATCCCGCGCCAAGACCGAGTCCTGCGATCGGCGTCTCACGCACTGCCTCATCACCTAACACCCGCACACGTTCCAGCGGCTGCGCGAAGTATGGCACTTCTTGCGCAAGACCGACACCGACGCCCAATTGCCGTTCCTCTGAGAATAGGCCGCGCTGTGCGGTTCGCGTTTGCATGACGATGCGCTCACCATTGCGCAGCACTTCCATCTCGAGGCGATCGCCATCGTGGCTGCGCACGATCTGAAGGAAGTCGCTCAGGCGCGGTGCGACATGCTCCCCCACGCGCAGAACTGCATCGCCCGGTTCGAGGATGCCATGGTTCGGCGAATCCTTTGCGACCGCTGTGATCTTGACGAGTGGCGAGAGCCCGAGCAGGCCGCGATCATAGTTCTGCAGAGCGCCGGGCAACGCATCTGGAAGCACATAGATCGCGAGGTCGGGACGGAGTTCGATGGTTACGTTGATCGACCTTGAGTTGCTGTCAATCGACACGTCTTCCGCTTGTACGTCGTCGATACGTGCCCAGGTCGTTTGAACGGGTTCGCCATCTGATTGGGCGATGATCTGATCAAACTGCTGATAAGTTGTGATGGGCTCACCATCCACTGCGACCAGCGTCATGCCGGGTTGCACACCCTGCTGCGCGAGGCCGACGCTCTCGAGGATGCGCTTGATCTCGCCCTTGCGGTCTTCAAGAAGAGTGGTCGATGCGGCAGGCGCGACGCCGATCGCGAGCATGCCCATTTGTTCGTCACGCTGCGGGTAGAGCGAGAAGTGCAGCGGCTCATCAACGCCCGGCCGTTCGACAGTCAGGCGCAGTGTTTGATCGGGCCGGCCCATCGCCGCAGCAAGTTGCACGTCCGCAAATGTTCTGGCCGGCTTCCCGTCAATCGACACAATACGATCGCCCGGCTGTAGTCCGGGGGTTGTAACGCCCAGCACACCTGCATTGCTCGGCATTACCCGCCCCGCAGGCAGAGTCGCACTGACCTGCCCGACAACCGGCGCTTCAAATCGCACGCCCACCATGAAGACAACGATGAACAGTGCCGCCGCGAGCAACAGGTTCATGACGACACCTGCGGAAACAACGACCATGCGCTTGCCGATCGGGCAGCGGTTGTAACTGCGCGGATCGTCAGAGACGTAATTCGGGTTGGCGTCCTCCTGGCCGAGCATCTTCACGAAGCCGCCGAACGGGAGCCATCGGAGGGAGTATTCGGTTTCACCCAATCCATGCTTGCGCAGCTCCGCGTCATCAAGATCGCGGGCGGCCTTGCCGGTCTTCGCTACGACCTTCCGGTGCGTTGAGCCGAACGTGATGCCGATGCCCTTTCGCCACGCCATCGCAACCGGTCCCATGCCGACGGCAAACGCTTCGGTGCGAATACCGGCCCATCGCGCTGCGATGAAGTGGCCCAACTCGTGCACGAAAATGAGGAGGCCGAAGCCGACGATGATAAGGAGGAAGTTATAGGCGGAAATGAGCATCATTGAGCCGCGGCCTTGGCCGGGGAGGTTCAGGAAGTTGCGTGCGCTTTGGTTATCCGATCGTTCACACCGGCCAAGGCCGAGTCTATGTGTGACATGACGAACTCGCGGGCCGCCGCGTCTGCTTGCATGACATCGTCCAAAGAACGAACCGGCTGTACGTCAATCGTATGCATCGCGTTGCGCACCAGCCGTGTGATCTCGCCAAAGCGAATCTTGCCGGCAATGAAGGCCGCCACCGCCTCTTCGTTGGCCGCATTGAAGATGGCCCCTGCAGTGCCGCCGCGCTCGATCACTTCATAGGCCAGCCGCACTGCGCCAAATCGCCCATGATCGACCGGCTCGAAATCCATCTGCCGCAGTGTCTTCCAATCAAGTTTGCTCGAAATGCCGGGGGCCCGGTCTGGCCAGGTGAGGGCATATTGAATCGGCGTACGCATGTCGGGCGGCCCGAGTTGTGCAAGGACCGAGCCATCCTCAAACTCGACGAAACTATGAATAATCGACTGCGGGTGGACGATCGTTTCAATCCGGTCGGCCGGCAGATCGAAGAGCCAATGCGCTTCGATGACTTCGAGCGCCTTGTTCATCATCGAAGCAGAATCGATCGTGACTTTCGGCCCCATGTTCCATGTCGGATGATTGAGGGCTTCATCGACGGTGGCGCTTTCTAGGCGATCCTTGCTCCACGTGCGGAACGGCCCGCCGGACGCGGTAATCACCACTCGGGAAACGTCGAAACGTTCGGCGTCGTCAGTATGGCTCCCATGCTTCCGTACTGCGGTCGCCATTTCGACCCTTCGACGTAACGACGTTGCGCCGTTTTGTTGGAGGCACTGAAAAATCGCGCTGTGTTCCGAATCAACGGGCAGCAGATTCACACCTTTCTCGCGCACGAGCGGCATCACGATCGCGCCGGCAGCGACGAGCGTTTCTTTGTTCGCAAGCGCGATGTCACAGCCGCGTTCGATCGCTGCGAGTGTGGCAGGAAGCCCCGCCGAGCCCACCATCGCGCCGACAACCAGGTCGCCCGGCCGAGCGATGGCTTTGATCAAGTCCAATGCAGCATTCGCGCCGGCATACACGTTCGGGATATCTCGCAAAGCCGACGCATGCGATTCCTCGGCAATGGCGACGTGCTTGACATCGAAACGCCGCGCTGCCTCGAGCAGCGCTTCGACATTGTTGCCCGCCGCGAGGCCGACGACATCAAAGCGCATGCGGCCGCAGCGCGCGAGATGCTCAGCGACATCAAGCGTATTGGTGCCAATTGATCCGGTCGCGCCAAGCACGATCAACCGGCGAGGCAGTTCTGAAGTCTTTGATAAGCTCATTCTTCCTTCTCACTGGCACGCTTCGCCATCTCGACAGGCGTGAGTTTGGATCGGCTTCGATAAAGTGAGCGGCGCGGCTTGCGAGGCGGCGCAACAACGAGCGTTTCGGTAGAGGTCGAGGATGTCTCTGACGGGCCCGTGCTGGAGGAAGAACGCTGAATCTCTTCCGGCTTGCTGCTGTCGACGGGTGTCGGCTTCGCGTTTCCGGGCGTGTGATCTTTTTGCGACTTGCGTCGCCGGCCGCGACGGCGATCCTTCGCGGACTTCTCCCCTTCCACAGCATCCTTAGCAGCGCCGTTCTTCTGTGAGGGTGCAATCGAGGCGATCTCTTGCTTCGGCTGCTTCTCCTGATCCTTGGCCGCTCCGGCATCAGATGGCGATGTTGCCCCTCCGGCGTTTGCACTCTTTTCTGCGCGGGAACGGCCGCCGCGGCGTCGCCGCTTTCGCCGTGCCGGCTTCACTGATTGGGTTTCGGCCGATTCATCCGGTACAGCTTCTGTCGTTGACGATTGACCTGCCACACCGGACTTCTCCGCCTGCTTCTCCTTGAGCTCACTTGGGGCTGCGTCTGACTCAAACCATGATCGAATCTTCTGAACGGCGCGGCCGATCACCGACGACATGTGATTCTTAACATCGATATCGGGCTCTCCTTCACACCGTGCAATGATGTCGCGCGACTTGACGCCTAGCTCCTTGGCGAGTGTGAACACGCGCACGCGCTCCGGCTCCGCGCGCTCCTCCTGATCGAGTGGCGCTGGATCGGTCTTCGCTTCCTCCGCAGCCGCCGACTGTTTGGCGCGAGCTCTCTGCTGCGCGGACTTGCCGCCTCGGCCCCGCCTCCGCGACTTGCGCGATTTCGGCTGTGGGGACGCGTCTTCTGCCGCGCCTTCAAGTTCAATCTCCTTCGCAGCATCGGCGAACGATGCCGGCACGCTGGTTCCCTCACGCTTCGCCTCCACTGCCGCCGGCTGGACTTCTGCCTTCGTTTGCCCCGCCTTCTTCTCTGCCGCTTCGAGTTCCCTGATGCTTGGCGTCCGTGGCGGAGTGAGCTTGGCCACATCTATATCCGCGTTGCGTTCGTCGTAGGCGTAGTAGTCGACGCGGTCGACAGCAATGGCGTCGCTGACGCGCACATTGATCTTCTTTCCTGTCATATCCTCCATGCGGACAAGCTCGCGCCGCTTGGAACTGAGCATGACCGAGGCCACACGTGGCGAGCACACCATCTCCACGCGCTGTACACGATCGAACTGAAGCAAGTATCCAAGATGTCTGGCTGCGTCGGCGGCCACGGATTCGGGCGATTTGATCTCGCCGTGACCCGCGCAATGCGGGCAATCAATGAAGTGACTTTTGCGCATGCTCGGCCTCATGCGCTGGCGAGTCATCTCAACCAGCCCGAACTCACTGATCGGCAGGATCGTCGAACGTGCGCGATCTCGCTTGAGGTTCTCCGTGAACCGCTCTTCTATCGCCTTGCGATTCTTCGCAAACCTCATGTCAATGAGGTCGTTGATGATCAATCCGCCAAGATCGCGCAGACGCAGCTGGCGACAAATCTCGTCAACCGCTTCCACGTTCGTGTTGTATGCGTTCGTTTCGCTGTCGCGCGCCGCACGGCTCTTACCCGAGTTGACATCGATCGCCACCAGCGCTTCCGTCTGATCGATCACGAGCTTGCCCCCTGAGGGCAGCGGCACTTCGCGACTGTGGATCAGCTCGATCTGCCGCTCGATGTCGAAGGCGTGAAAGATCGGCGACTGCCCGTGGTAACGGATCACCTTCGGCGCAGAGCGAGGCGCCACCACCCGAAGGAATCCCTTCGCCCGGTCATCAGCGGATTCCGAATCCACCACAATGGCCTCAATCGATGGCCGTAGCACATCTCGAACTGTACGGATCAAAAGATCGGACTCGGTGTAGAGTTCACAGGGAGCTTTGATCGTCTTGATACGCTTGTCCATCACCTTCCAGAGTCGCTGGAGGTAGGCAGCGTCACGTTTCAGCTCGGTCTTGTTCTGCCCGAAACCGGCGGTGCGCAGAATGAAGCCGAATCCATCCGGCAGGTCGAGCGAGTCGAGAATCTTGCGCATCTCGCGGCGCTTCTCCTCATCCTCGATCTTGCGCGAGACGCCAATCCGATCCATGTCCGGCATCATGACGAGAAAGCGGCCGGGTATGGAAAGGTAACTTGTGAGCGTCGGCCCCTTGGTGCCGATTCCTTCCTTGAGCACCTGCACGAGAACTTCATCCCCGCGTTTGAGGGCTTCCTGAATGAGCGGGCGATGCCTGCGCGGGATCTTCCGTCCCACGCGCTCGGTGCGCTCCTTGCCCTTCGGAAAGTACTTCGGATGCAGATCTGAGATGTGCAGGAAGCCGTTGACCCCTTCGCCGTAATCAATGAAGGCGGCCTGGATCGCGCCTTCGACGTTGGTCACGCGCCCCTTATAGATGTTGCTGACATTCGTCGCGCTGGCCACGCGCTCCGAGTAGAGTTCTTCAAGATGACCGTCTTGCAGGATGGCGATCCGACACTCCTCGCCAGGAGCGTCGTTGACGATCATCAGTTCAGTTGCGGTTTGCGGTTCGTTCTTTTTGGCTGGTGCCACGTTAGCGATTCTCCGGGTTGTTCCCGGCGAACGCGACGGCTATTCACCACAGCGTCACAGAAAACACAGCGGAGGGCCTTTGGACGGGGGACTTCGACGCGGCAGCAATCGCGATCAACTCGCTGCAACATCTGAAGCCCAAAACCAAATACCCTTCTTGGTGCTTTCTGTGCCTCTTTGGTAATTCTTGAATCAAAGCCGCCCTTGGCGTTCGTCGGTGACCTGCTCTTCTGGTGCTGGGGTTCACTCATCAGTGAGGAACTCGGCCGAGCGCCTTGGGGAGCGGGCCCATTGTTCGTTCATTTGACCCGAGTCATCCGGAGGCGGACCAACCGCCATCCATCTCGGGAAGCACTTTCATCAGTTCGTCGCGCAGGCAATTCATCACCTGGCGCTCGGAATCGAAGGACCCGACCTTTCGGGCGAGCCGTTCGCATTGAGCTATATCGACCGATCGAATCACGCGCTTGACATGCGGAATCTGACTCGGCACTAGGGATAGTGTACGCAAGCCGAATCCGATGAGCAACATCGTATAGGTGACATCACCTGCAATCTCACCGCAGATGCTCGTATCGATGCCAAATCGCTTGGCCGTCCGCAGCACATTCTTGACCAGTTGGAGCACGGCCGGGTTCGCCGCCGTGTAAAGGTTCGCCACCCGTTCGTTGCCTCGATCAACTGCCAGAGTGTACTGGATCAGATCGTTGGTCCCGATGGAGAAGAAGCTGACCTCGCGCGCGAAGACTGAAGCCATCAGCGCGGCTGAGGGCACCTCAATCATGATGCCAATCGGTAAATCGCGATCGAACGCGATGCCGTCCTCCTGGCATTCCTCCATTACATCCTGCAGAATCATCTTCGTCTGGCGCAGTTCCATGGCTGTTGAGATCAGCGGGAACATCACTTTGACCGGGCCGAACGCAGACGCCCTCAAGATCGCTCGCAACTGCGTCTTGAATAGTGGCAGGTTCTGGAGGCAGTAGCGGATGGATCGAAGGCCAAGGAACGGGTTGCGTTCCGGCTCGTCCGTTCGTTCCTGCGTGTACTTATCTGCTCCAAGGTCGAGCGTGCGGATCGTCAGCGGCCGGCCGTCCAGCAACTCGACGCACCTGCGATAGGCCTCAAAGTGTTCGTCCTCGGTCGGCTCGGTCGCGCGGCCTGAAGCGGTTGCCTGCCTTGCAAGGTAGAGAAACTCAGTGCGATAAAGGCCGACTCCATCGCCTCCTGCTGCGATCACTTGCTCGACTTCGTGCGGGAACTCAATGTTGGCCAGCAGCTGGATTCGTGTGCCGTCTCGAGTGACCGGCTCAAGTTTCGCAAGGTCAGCAAGGTCGGCACGGAATCCGGCCAGTCGCTCAATGTTTCGTTCGTACTCCGCGACCGTTTCCTCGTCAGGGCGAACGATCACCAGCCCGCTCTTGCCATCGATGATGATTCGATCACCATCGTTCACCTGCCGGGTGACACGCTGGCAGCCGACTACGATGGGAATGCCCAAGGCGGCTGCGACGATTGAGCTGTGGCTGGTTCGACCGCCGGCATCGGTGGCGCAGCCGGCCACGCGTGTGATGTCCATCGATGCCGCCTGCCCCGGCGTCAGCTCATGCGCAATCACAATGACCGGCTCAGTCACCGATGCAAGACGATCTTGAGACTGACCGACAAGTTTCCCGAGCAGTCGGCGATCAAGATCCATGACATCGCTCGCCTTTTGGCGGAAGACATCGCTGCCCATGGCGCGGAAGCGCCCGGCCAGATCACGGAATGCTTCTGAAACCGCATAGGCGGCTGTCACATGCTCCTTTTGAATCCGCTCACGAATGGGATGAATGAGCGTCTTGTCGTGAAGCAGCCCCAGGTGGAACTCGAAAATCTTCGCCGGCTCCGGTCCCAGCTTCTCCCGCGCGCGTGTGCGATCCTGCTCAAGGTCGTGGATCGACTGCGTGATCGCATCTTCCAGGCGCAGCACTTCTCGCTCGACCTCGGCATCGCGCACGATGTGATAGGGCACGCGTTCGCGCACCTCGTCGAGGAGGAACGCGCGTCCGATGACCACGCCGGGAGCGACCGGAATGCCTTTGATGACATCCATGAGGAAGGAGAAGTGCTGTCCACTGTCCCGCCACCAAACGTAGCAAGGTTTCCGAGGCGGGAGAGCCGAGAGCCGGGGGCAGAGTATAGCGGATCATGGCCTAGGGCGCAGGAGCGAGGCGTGCCGCTTTGCTCAATCAGCTCGGAATCGGAGTTGATCCACTTGACTCTATCATGCGCCCACGCATGCCCACAGTCGCCCCGGGTCCGCAATCAATCGGCCGCGCTGCGCAGATACTTCTCGATGGCGGCGTGGTCGCATTCCCGACGGAAACAGTCTATGGCCTCGGCGCCGACACACTCAACCCGCAGGCATTAGAGCGAGTCTACCAGCTCAAGGGGCGGCCATTCGATAATCCGCTCATCGCGCACGTGCTCGGCAGCCAAACCTCGCGGCAGTTGGTCCGACAGTGGGATGACCGCTGTGAAGCGCTTACAGAGCGATTCTGGCCGGGGCCGCTTACCCTGGTTGTGGCGAAAGCAGATAAGGTGCCGGATCGGGCAACGGCCGGCTTTGAAACGATCGCCCTACGTGCACCTGCCCACCCTGTCGCCCGCGCACTGCTTCAGGAGTTCGGCGGACCGATCTCCGCTCCGTCCGCCAATCGCAGCGGGCACGTGTCGCCCACGAGGGCTGAGCATGTTGCGGATGACTTCGCCGACGTGCCGGCACTACTCATTCTTGACGGCGGTCCTTGCGACCTGGGCATTGAGTCAACCGTCCTCGATGTGTCATGCGACACGCCGCGCATTCTTCGGCCCGGCAGCATCAGCGCCAGCGCCATCGCGGCGGTCATGGGCACTGACGTTGAAGTGGAAGCCCCCCTTTCGCAAACGCGCAGCCCCGGCACATCGCAGCGGCATTACGCGCCTCGTACCAGAACCGAGCTTGTCGATGCAGCCCGGCTTCAGGAGCGAGCCGCTGAACGCGCAACCGGAGCAGTGATTCTTGCGATCAGCGTGATCGAACCGCCGCAAGATGACGTCATACAAATGCCGAATGAGGCGAATGCGTATGCTGCCGGGCTCTATGACGCGCTTCGTCGGGCCGATCAATGTGGGGCTTCGGTGATCCTGGTTGAGAATCCAACCGGGCAAGGGCCCATATGGGAAGCCGTTCGTAACCGTCTTGAGCGTGCGGCAGTTCGGGCATAAGACGCCTACGATGTGTCGATTGACATGACAGAGGGTGAGAGCGATTGACACTGTTGTACCGTTCATGAACCAGCACTGCCTTTGCCCCTGTGGAAGACCCACGCACGCTCGAAAAGGAAATGACCAATGCATGGAGTCCGGCTTTGGAACTGGCTGCTCGTGTTGCTGCTTCTCTTAACCGCTGCACCGTTCGCGACAGCGCAAGAGGAGCAATCGGGGGATGACGAGCACCTGCGATTTCTACGCGTCACAGGAGAGCGGAACAAGCGGCTGTCGCTGGAGGTGGCAGTGCAGGAGTTTGAGCGCCAAGGCGAAGCCGGCCCGCGCGTCGCGTTGGTCGGTGTCGCGCATATCGGCGACCCGGAACTCTACCAACAGTTACAGGCCATATTGAGTGAGTACGACATCGTGCTTTACGAGGCGGTCACGCCGGCCGGCGTGGGTAAAGCCACAGGCGAGACAGATGAGGAACGGGCGAAGAACACGAAGCGCGCGCTGCGCTTTGTCGCCTCAGTTGCCGAACTGCACCGCGAAGCGCACGGCCGCTATCCCGACTCGGCGGAGCAACTGAAGAACACGATTGAGCAGAGTGAAGCCATTGCCGTCAATTGGTTTAAGGAAGCCATGACGGACGCATGGAGCCGACCGATTGTCTACGAATCGCTCGAGGAAGGTAGCGGCTTTCGCGTAACAAGTTACGGCTCGGACGGCGTACCCGGAGGCGAAGGTTTCCGTTCTGATCTTCATGTCGGTCATTCTGACGACATCGAGCCGCTGGCCATCGACCGCGACAATATCCAGCAGCAGCTGGCCAGCGCCCTCGGCATGGCGTATCAACTCGCCGAGATGGATTACACCGCGCCCAATTGGCGCAATAGCGACATGAATCTGGCGCAGCTTTCCGAAGCGTTCGGCGAACGCGACCTCAAGATGGGCGACCTCGAGGCCATCGCAGGCGGCGGGTTCCCCGCTGCTGTTGCCAAGATGCTTCTGGGTCTTGTCACCTGGCTTGACCAGATGATGGAGGGAGCTGTCTCCGACATGGCGAAGGTCATGATGATCGAGGTGCTCAGCAATCAGCGATTGATTGAGCAATCGCTTCATCAAATGGGTGAGGGCTTCGGTGAGGTGCTGATCAACGAACGAAACAAGATCCCGATCAGGGACTTGGAGTCGATCATCCGCGACGAGCCGGAGGTGGAATCCGTTGCGATCTTCTATGGGGCCGCGCATATGGATGATTTCGCGCGGCGGCTTGAGCGACTCGGCTATGAGCCGACCTCGGTGCGCTGGATCCCCGCCATTACATGGCGTGTCGAGGACTCGACGCTCCATCCGCGACAGGTCCAGCAAATGCGGCGGATGATTCGGCAGACACTGCGCGAGCAGATGCGGCAGTTGCAGCAGATGCAGCAGTGACCGGCTGATCAGATCAGCACATCCAGCAGGGTGCCGAGATTTGTCACATGTGGCCGCGTGAGAACATGCGCGCTTGGCGCAGACGGTGGCGACTCGACCACCGGTGGAGGCGGCTCACCGATTGGATCGACGGCGTAGATTCTGCGCGACTGGGGAGACGACGGCGGATCACTCCATGACTCCCCCCCGCAAAGCAGGTCTTGAGCGACCTCCCATGGCCCCTCTGAAAGGCCGCGCCGCAGGCGATCAATCTCCCGCTGTGCATCGTTAAGCAGAATGCGGCACTTGGACGAGATATCAGCCCGATCTGCGCAAGCTGCCGATGACTGCTTCACCTCGCGATCCATCACCTTCGATGAAACGGTCGGCGGCAGTTCCGGCGCAACCACGACCACCAGCTGTGACCCCGACTTGAGCGCCGGCTTCATTCCGAGCGGATGGTGAATGGGTTCGAGCACACCGATGCAGTTGCACCGTTCGTTCCGTCTGCGAGCGCCAAGACGCCCGTCTGTCCTGTGTCTGATAATGGTTGCAATTGCGGCCTAGGATTGCCGCTTCCCCGCTCCATGAGGCATTGCCTCGGCGCGACTGATCCAGGCCATCTGCGCCACATGTCTATCCAACGCAACATCGAAGCCCACCAAGCTGCTGCGACAGGACAACAATCGCTGCGCACTGATGATCTTGATTACCACCTGCCGCAGCGCCTCATCGCAACTCGTCCAATCGATGGATCCCGCGATGAAGCTCGCATGATGGTTCTCAGCCGCACTGATCCAGCCCGAATCGAGCATCGTCAGGTGCGCGACCTATCGACGTACCTCGGACAAGGAGACGCCCTCGTGTTCAACGCGAGTTCGGTGGCGCGGGCTCGACTGACTGGTCGGCGTGCGGGATCGGGAGGCCGTGTCGAAGGGTTGTTCCTCAGCGAGCTGCATGACAGACGCTGGCTCGTCATGCTCCGCAGCAATGGCCGGTTGCGTGTGGGTGACCGCATCGAGCTTCTGCATCCTCCCGGCGAGCTCACCGGCGTCACGCTTGCACTGGCGGATCGTGCTGTCGATGGCGGTGAATGGATCGTGTTGGTCGACCCGGGATGCGCATCAGGCAGTGCGCCCGCCCTTCTTGAACGCATTGGCCGCACGCCTTTGCCGCCTTACATCATTCGCGCACGCGGCCGCCGAACTGATATTGGTGATGAGATGGATCGCAAGTGGTATGAGACGGTGTATGCCGATTCATCGCCGGATTCGAGAAAGTCGGTCGCAGCGCCAACGGCCGGCCTGCATTTCACGCCGGAACTCCTCGCGCGGCTCGATGAAAGCGGCATTCGCCGATTGCGAGTCACACTTCATGTCGGTGCAGGAACGTTCAAACCGGTGACCGCCCCGACGCTTGCGCAGCATCGGATGCACCGTGAGGAGTATGCAGTGCCACCCGAGACTGTCGCATTCCTGCGAGATCGGCAGGAGGCAAGCGGCGAGCGGTCATCCGGCCGCCTTATCGCCATCGGCACGACCTCGGTCCGGACGCTTGAGTCACTGCCCGAGCTCCTGCCTGATGCCGTCGAACCAATCACTGGCTCGACCGATCTGCTGATTGCGCCGCCATACACCTTCCGTCACGTTGACGGCATGTTGACCAACTTTCACCTTCCCCGATCAACGCTGCTCGCGCTTGTTGGTGCGATGATCGGCCTTGAGCGGCTCAAGGATATCTACGCAGCGGCCATCGAACAGGAATACCGCTTCTATTCGTACGGCGACTGCATGTTGATCCTGCCTTGAAGTGTCGTCGCTTGTTGCCTCACCGCCCCTTGCGATTCATTCATGGTATCTTGTCGCCCCTGCGCCCGCGTTGCCGATATTTCTCCTGCAGAGATGCGCGAAACCACACTTGCCGACCTCATTCAAAGCGTCCAAGGCGCGGTCGTTGACATTCGGCTTGTCCGCGGCGATGGGGCTACGACCATCACCGGCGTCGTCGAAGACTCCCGCCTGGCCCTGCCCGGCTCACTGTTCATTGCGAAGCAGGGTTGCGCTGTTGACGGTCGTCGATTCATCGATGATGCCATCGCGCGAGGCGCTGCCGCGGTCGTGAGCGATGCCTCCGCGATCGTGCCTGATTCTGCAGCGTTCATTGCGGCATGCGATGTCCCGTTCGCCGCCGCGCACCTTGCAGAGGCGTTTTACAACAATCCGAGCCGGTCTCTCAAACTCATCGGCGTCACCGGCACGAACGGGAAAACCACGACGGCGCATCTCATCCATCAATTGATGACTCGAACTGGGATGCGCTGTGGGCTCATTGGAACCGTGCAGATCGACGACGGACATTGCCGCTTTCCCGCTTCTCTCACCACGCCGAGCGCATGTGATGTATCTGCGTGGCTTCGCCGCATGCTTGACGCTGGATGCCAGGCGTGCGTGATGGAGTGCTCAAGCCATGCACTGCAGCAGCAACGCGTCGCAGGATTGACTTTTCAGGGTGCGATTTTTACTAACCTATCCGGCGATCACCTTGACTACCACGGCTCCATGGATCGGTACGCGGCAGCCAAAGCAATTTTGTTCGAGTCCGTGTCAGAGGTTGATTGGGCAGTGGTCAATGTTGATGATGCTCACGCGGCGTACATGATCGAAAGATGCAAAGGCCGGGTGCTGCAATGTTCACTTGGAGATGATCGCGCGACTTGTACGGCGCAGCTCCATGGCGAGTCGATGAGCGGGACCAATGTCTGCCTACAGGGGCCGTGGGGCGCGTTCGATGTGCGGCTGCCGCTCATTGGCAGGCACAATGTGATGAACGCCTTGCAGGCGTTGGCGGCTTCACATCTTTGCGGAGCAGTTGCAAGTGATCTTGAGGCGGCGCTCGCTGCTTGCGCTGCGCCGCCAGGCCGGCTGGAGCCGGTCACCTCACCGGACCATCCTTACGCCGTGTTCGTTGATTACGCGCACACCGACGATGCGCTGGACAATGTGCTTCGTTCCGTGAAGCCGCTCGTTCCGCCCGGCGGAGCATTGCGCGTGGTGTTTGGCTGCGGCGGTGATCGCGATCGCACCAAGCGGCCGCGCATGGCCAGTGCAGCATGCGCGTGGGCGGATGAGGTCATCGTAACATCCGACAACCCGCGCACCGAAGATCCCGAAGCCATTGTGGATGAAGTCATCGCCGGCATCCCCGCTGGATTCACCGGCATGATGCTGCGCATCACAGACCGCCGAGATGCGATCGAAGCTGCGATTGACCGTGCGACTCCCGGCGACCTGATCGTTATCGCGGGCAAAGGTCACGAGGATTACCAGATCATCGGCAACGAGAAACGAGCGTTCGACGATCGTCTCATTGCGCGCGAAGCGATCGCGAACGCTCCTCATCTCAAGCAAGCAGCGGACGGCCTGGGCTGCAGAAGGGTTGTTGCCGGTTCATGAGCTTCTTTACGGGCGAGCACATCAGCGCTGTGACCGGCGGCCAATGGGTGCGCCGGCCGAGTCCGGCCGCGCTCGGCGCCCCTCTGGCAGGCGTTGGCATCGATACGCGCGCCGACTTAACCAGCAGGGCTTATTTCGCTCTCAAAGGAGATCGACATGATGGCCATGCATTCGCGCGGGAGGCGGTCCGCCGTGGCGCTGCGCTCGTCATCGTCGAGTGCGACACGGAGGTGGACGCACCTGAAACTGTTGGGGTCTTGAAAGTTGATGACACGCGGCGCGCTCTGGGCCGGCTCGCTCTCGCATACCGCCGCACCTTCACCACCACAAAGGTGATAGCCATCACCGGATCAGCGGGCAAAACCACCACGAAGCGTCTTGTTCATGGCGTCCTTTCAAACGGCCTGCAAGGGAGCTGTGCGCCGAAGTCATTCAATAATGAGATCGGGGTACCTCTGACGATCCTTGCCGCCTCGCCACGCGATCATTACGTGGTCGTTGAAATCGGCACCAATGCGCCCGGCGAAATCGGACGACTGGCGGCGCTTGCGGAACCAGACATTGCGATCATTACCTCGATCGGACGTTCACATCTGGAGCGGCTAGGTTCTCTTCAAGGTGTAGCCAGGGAAAAGGCGTGCATTTTGTCTCACTTGCGCGAGGATGGTCTTGCACTGGTGACAGCTGATGCACCCACTTTACAGCCGTACTTGAAGATCGCGCCGTCAGCGATTACATTCGGCAGGTCGATTGATGGAGACCTACGCTTGACGGGTCGCGGTCGCGACAATGCGGATCGGTGGTGGTTTGAGATCAATGCCCGGGCGCGATTCGAAACGGCGTTACCTGGTGAACACAACGCCATCAATGCGATTGCGGCGGTCGCAACCGGCCGGCGAATGGGGTTGACCGATGACCGTATCCGTGCCGGTCTTCGGACAGTTCAGCCGGAGGCAATGCGGTTTACCCCCCAGCGTATTGCTCGTTTGAACATTTTCAACGACGCCTACAACGCCAATCCGGAATCCACTGCCGCAGCGCTCAGAACTTTCAGCGAGCTTACCGCTGATGCGCCGCGAAGAGTGCTGATTCTCGGGAATATGTTGGAACTGGGGCCCGAAAGTCCTGCCCTTCATGCGGAGATTGGTCAGCTGATTCTGGAACTCCACCGCACAACGCCGTTCGATCAGGTCATTTTGATTGGGGAGCTTGCGGCTCACATTGCTGACGCATTGCCGTCGGCGTGGCATCCTTCGCGGCTTCGGCATTACGCGCAAGCCACTGCCGACGCAATCGAAGACATCTGCGATCTTCTCCATCCACATGATGCCGTTCTCATCAAGGCGTCGCGCGGAGCGGCGCTGGAACGCATCGTCAATACCCTTCAGGCGAGGCAGGCCGGTTTGCCCGAGAGCCGCCGTGAAGAATGGTCCTGTTCTGATGACATTGCGCTTGCCGCGCAGCACCACCACTGACCAAGTCCTCGACCAGACATCGTGCTGTACAACCTGCTCCAATTGACGAACCAGTGGCTTGATGAGATCGGCCTGTTTCCGCTCGTGCGGGTGCTTTATGAACTGGAGTTCCGGGCGTTCTTTGCAGTCATTTTCAGCTTCCTCCTCGTGCTACTTTTCGGGAAGCGCACCATTGCGTTTCTGCTGAAGCAGAAGATCGGCGATGCGCCGGAGTTCTATCACGCGGACCTCAACCGTTTGATGGAATCCAAAGCTGCGACGCCGACCATGGGCGGCGTGTTAATCTGCGGCTCGGTGCTTGCAACCGTGCTGCTCTTCGCAGACTTAACCGAGCGATATGTCCATCTGGCCGTCATTGTGCTGATCTGGTTGGCGGCAGTGGGCGGAGTCGATGATTGGCTCAAGCTGACATCAGCACGACGAAGCCCCGGCTCACGCGAAGGGCTTTATGCGTGGGAGAAGCTGCTCTTCCAACTCGGAATCGGGGCGATTGCAGGGTACTACCTCTTTCGACATGGCGTCGGCGCCGAGGCAGCACACGTTCTCAACCTGCCGTTCCAGAGAACCTATGTGCCGCCGGCTGCAAGCGCCACGTTCATCGTTGAAGGCAGTGTGATCGTCCTCGGCGTCATTTCGTTCGTTGTGATCGCCATGCTCCTGATTGCCGGCACGTCAAATGCCGTCAACCTGACAGATGGCATGGATGGGCTGGCTGCGGGCACGCTTGCTGTCGCGGCCTTTGCGATGATGGCGCTCTGCTATATCGCAGGGCAGGCGGAGGCGGCGAAGACGCTCATGTTCCCCCACATCCCCGGGAGCAAGGAACTGATGGTGGTTACCGGTGCGATGGCTGGTGCATGTCTTGGCTTCTTATGGTTCAATTGCGCACCGGCAAGGGTATTCATGGGCGACACCGGATCGCTGCCGCTGGGCGGATTGCTTGCCTACATTGCGGTTGCGATTCGCCAAGAAATCCTGCTGCTCATCATTGGAGCAATCTTCTTCATGGAGATGGGAAGTGTCATACTTCAGGTGGGGTATTTCAAGTGGACCAAGGGTGAGCGCATCTTCCGCTGCTCGCCGATTCATCATCACTTCCACCTTGGCGGGTGGTCGGAACAGCAGGTCGTTACCCGCTTCTGGCTGCTGGCCGTGGTCTTTGCAATGGTGGCGCTGGTGACGGTGAAGTTGCGGTGACCTGGAACCCGCCTCATCGGCATGCGAATGAGAGCAGGTCAATCTGAAACGTATTGGCGAGGGGAATGCGGACAGTTCTAAAGTGCTTCCTCCAAGTTGACCGTCGCACCGGGCACATTGATCGCACCGACAAAGCGATGCTTGCGCAGGAGCAGCACGAGCTGCTTCATGTCGTCGTGAAGCGGCGCGTGAAAAGTCATCGGCTTGCGGGTGATCGGATGCACAACGCCCAGCGAGGCGGCGTGAAGCGCCTGACGCGAAATGAGCATGTCATCGGCGCGGAGTTCCGACGCGCTTGAGCTGGAGCCAAGCAGGTCACCGCCACGCAAATGGCGGCCGCCGTACAGATCGTCACCGACGATCGGATAGCCGATGTGAGAAAGATGCACGCGAATCTGGTGTGTGCGACCGGTCTTGAGTTCCAGTTCAAGAAGCGTGAAGTCCTCATACATCTCGCGCACGCGGTAGATCGTCACTGACTGCTTGCCCGTTTCGTCCCAGCGCACGGCGTACTTCTCCTTCAGCGTTGGGTGCTTGCCCAAAGGCAGATCGATCACATCGGCATGCGGCTCAACCTTGCCATGTACAACTGCCAGATAACGCTTGTCGGTCTTGCGCTGCTCGAACTGATGCCCCAGCCGCCAATGCGCAGTATCGGTCTTCGCCGCAATCATCACGCCGGTTGTATGCCGATCAAGCCGATGCACCACTCCCGGCCGGGCAAACTCCTCCCCCACTGATGACAGCGCCCCGCTCGTGCGATGCTGAAAGTGCCACGCGAGGGCATTGATGATCGTGCCGGACCTGTTGCCACGTGCTGGATGCACGATGATGTCATCTGCCTTATTGATGACGATGATGTCATCATCTTCGTAAAGGACATCGAGCGGAATGTCTTCAGCGGGAATCTCAGTGCTCGGCGGGGGTGGCAACACAGCAACGACGACATCACCCTTCCGCAACCGCGTTGATGCTTTGGGCACCCTGCCGTTGACCCGCACGCTTTCCTCGCGGATCAGCCGCTGCAGCGATGTCCTGCTCAGAAAAGGAATCCGGTCAACAAGGTACTTGTCCAGTCGCTTGTTGAGATCCCGCGCCAGCGTGAATGTGACCGTAACAGGCGCTTCGTCATCGCCCTCGGCCTGTTCGACCCGTTCATACAGCGAGAACAGCGCGTCCTGATCGACCTTTCCCCCCAGTGCGATGAGGTCGGAGTCGTTTTCGCTCACGCCGCTTCCATTGAGTACGATCAATCCTCTGTGAGAAGCAGGTCGCGAAGCGAATCGTCAAGTTTGACAGGCGAGGCGCCATCGTCCGCTGCGCCATCATCAGCCGCGATGTCCTCTTGCGCAGGCAGGTCCGGAGCTTCGACAACAGCAGCCGCTGTCTCCGCCCGCCGCTCGGCCTGATCGCGCAGATGCGGGTAGTCATCGCCAGCTCTCGCCGCGGCTTCACCATAAAAGCGCTTGGCTTCCTCGATTTCGCCACGCGCCTCGGCAACGGCAGCCCGGCCGTTGAGCGCGCTGATCATGAGCAGCGCCATACCACGGCTCTTGTCATCTTTCGAGAGGACGGTGCGGAACGCCTCATCCGCGCGAGTGAGATACACATCACGATCATCTTCCGAGAGCGTTGCGACGCTGCCTGCCGCCGCATCGAGCGGTCGACCTGCCTGCACCGCCTCCAGCCACGCGCGGCCGGCCTGAATCCTCGCAAGCAGCGCAACCGAGTCGACATCGCCATATTGGTCCGCTACAGCAAGAAAGCCACTGGGGAGACCTGCCGTCTCGGACGAGGCATACTCGATCCACGCGTTGTTGCGGTGCTCAATGCGACTGGAGTCCCAGCGCACGTAGAGCATGTAACCCACAAGCAGCACCATGACAATCACGAGCAGCGTCAGACCCGTCGATTTGAGCCACTCCAGGAAGTCTTCGTTGATGCGGCTTTCGGTCTGCTCGGTTCGGCGAACTTCGGTGAGTCGATTACGATCCATGTTGCTACCTCTTCTTGGCAAGGCGGGGGAAGGGGCCATTGTAGCGGTGGTTCGATGCTCGGCAACGGCCGTTCTTCAGGATCGACACGGCAAGCAGGCGGACTTAGCCATGGCAGAAAGTCAGAGCCACATTGCAGCACGCGTGGAGGTTGCGTATCCTTCTCTCCCCCAATGAGTGATTTCCTCGGCCATGAATGTGGCGTAGCCCTCGTGAGACTGCGGCAGGGGCTGACCTACTACCGCGATCGGTACGGCGACCCGGGCTGGGGCCTCCGGCGCCTGTACCTGCTGATGGAAAAGCAGCACAATCGGGGGCAGGACGGGGCCGGGATCGCCACCGTCAAGTTCGATATGCCGCCAGGGGAGGAATACCTTCGCCGTGTACGCTCCGATCGGCACAACGCCATTGAACGAGTGTTTGACGTCGTGATGCGCGACATCCTGCAGCGTCATGCGTCCGAATGCGGCTGGTCCATGGATGACGCCGGCATGAAGCGCGCGTGTGAGTTCCTTGGTGACCTCTACCTCGGGCACCTGCGCTACGCAACCTACTCAACACAGGGGAAGCTCAATTGCCACCCCTATGTCAGGAAGAGCACCGTCGCCAGCCGAAACCTTGCCATAGCAGGCAACTTCAACATGACCAACTCCACCGAGCTGTTCAATCGGTTGGTGGAGGATGGGCTCAGCCCGGTCGGTGAATCCGACACCCAGGTGATTCTGGAACGTATCGCCTACTTTCTCGACCGCGAACACGACCACCTCGTGGCAACAATGGGCCCCGGCTCATTTCGCGGGCTTGAGGGCAAGCAACTCGCACAGGAAGTCTCCAAAGAACTCGACCTTGTGCGAGTCATGCAGAAGGCCTCAACCGATTGGGATGGCGGTTATGTGTTTGCCGGCCTTGTCGGCAATGGCGATGCCTTCATCGTCCGCGATCCGAGCGGAATTCGTCCCGGCTACTTCTATATCGACGACGAAGTGGTGGCGGCGGCATCCGAGCGAGCGGCGCTGGCGAATGTGTTCAATGTCGATATCGACCGCGTTGAGCCCATCAAGCCCGGCCACATGCTTTCAATCAAACGCAGCGGCGAGATTCGGCACGAGCAGTTCACCGAGCTGCGAGAAGAGCGGCAATGTACCTTCGAGCGCATTTACTTCAGCCGCGGCAACGATCCCGACATCTATAACGAACGCAAAGCGCTCGGCTGCAATCTCGCGCCAAAGGTGCTGAACGCCCTCACGTGCGGCAAGATTTGCTCGGAAGGGCGCTCAGCGGCAAGTGCCCCTGCTTCCGCACCGACGCGCATCTCGATCGCCGCCGTCGAGAACGCCGTCTTTTCTTTCATTCCCAACACCGCTGAATCTGCGTACATGGGGCTGATCGAGGAGATCGAGCGTCTTACGCGTCAGCAGCGCGAGCACGACCTTTGGCAAGCCATCGAATCAGGCGCCGCCTCGCGTGATGAGGTCGCGCGGCTGCTCAACGGCCGCCTGCGCACGGAAAAGATCGCCCACAAGGATCAACGCCTCAGAACCTTCATTACCCATGACGCTGCGCGGCGCGACCTCGTCCTGCATATCTACGACATAACGCGCGGTGTTGTGAAGCCCACCGACTCGCTGGTCGTACTTGATGATTCAATTGTGCGCGGTACGACGCTGCGCGAATCGATTATTACGATCCTCAGCCGCCTCAGGCCTGCCAGAATCATCATTGCATCTTCCGCACCGCCGATCATGTATCCAGACTGCTACGGCATCGACATGAGCCAACTCGGGCGATTCATTGCCTTTGAAGCTGCCGTCGCGCTTCTCCATGAACGCGGCGAGGAACAGGTGCTCGAGGATGTCGAACGCAAGTGCATCGATCAGGCACATTTGCCGCCTCGTAAAATGCGCAATTACGTACGTGAAATCTATGATCGCTTCACCCTTGAGGAAATGTCGAGCAAGATTTCCGAGTTGGTCACGCCGACCCATCTGAAGACCGCGAGCGATCCTCCGTTCGTCCGGGTCATCTATCAGGACATCGCGGGTTTGCACAGCGCAATCCCACACCACAAAGGCGACTGGTACTTCACCGGCAACTACCCTACGCCCGGCGGCTACCGCGTCCTCAACACCTCCTACCTCAACTGGCGCAAAGCAGCCGACGTTCGAGCGTATTGAGCCAGCCCGCAATAGCAATCTTCTTATGCTTTTCCGGCGGCTTACCACCTTCGACCAGACGGATCGCTGGCGATGGTGGGGCGTGATAAGCTGTACACGTATAAGCCCGCCTCATCCACATATCCCAGCGGATTGACCTGCCCCCGTTTTATGTACCAGCCGTTATGAGAGTCGGTTGGGGGTTGCGCTTGTACCCATTCCTGTACCAGCCGCAGAGTGAGTTTCGAACGTCATCCGGCCATGCTCGCCTGGCTCGTTGATGCAGCGAACTCCCTTGGGGCCAGGTTCCCCAAGGCGCTGTGTGGTCGATCCTCATTGTAATGCTGACGCCACGCTTCGACCTTCAACCGGGCGTCCTCAATGCTCATGAACCAGTTCTCGTTCAGACATTCCGCACGCAATCTCCCGTTGAAAGCCTCGATCAGCCCATTATCCGTGGGCTTTCCACGACGGCTGAAGTCCAGCCGCACATGGTTCAGGTACGCCCACTGGTCCAATCGCCTGCCTGTGAACTCGCTGCCGTTGTCAACACGGATCTTCTCCGGCAACCCTCGAACTTGACCAATGCGATCCAGGGCCTCCACCACGTGATCGCCCGTCAGACGTCCGTCCATTTCAATCGCCTGGCTCTCACGACTGAAGTCATCCACCAACGTCAACAACCTGAACCGACGGCCGTCGAACAACTGATCCGACATGAAGTCCATCGACCAGCTTTCGTTCACCGCTCGCGCCGTCGTCCCCTCTGGCCGAGTCACCGCGCTGCGATGCCGACGCGGCTTGTGACGGCCAACGCACAGGCCTTCCTGGGGATACAGTCGATATACACGCTTGCAATTCACCTTCCATCCTTCCCGTCTGAGCTTCACCCAGATCCGCGGGTACCCCCAGGTCACGTGTACGCTGGCGATCTCTCTGATCCGGCTTCGCAGCAATGCCTGGTCGTTAGCCACCGATTCGTACCGCTGCGTCGCGCGCGGCTGGGACAAGACCCGGCACGCACGACGCTCGCTCACTCCGTACGCGAATCTCGCTCGATTCACCATACATGGCAGACGATTGCCCAAGTCTACAATCACCGGCGCCAGCCGCATTCAGAACAGCCTAGATCAATGCCCCGATCCAAGTAAAATCCGCACTGAAGGCATTTAGATTGTTTTAGTCTCCGCACACGCACAAGCCGTCTGATACCAGTATAGAAACACAACATAACAGCGAAGTACAGTGCAGCATTCATGATGAGCCCAGACCATATCGGCGTCATCGGTATCCATGTTCCATTTCCTAACACGTGCATCCATGAGGGTGCGCGAATCGCACCAAGAGCCGAGCTATTCGCGATTTGAGACCCAGACTCCACAACATAGGAAAAGGCCAGCATTGGCCACCCATACGCGAATTCGTGGCGCATAAGTGGTGTGCCTGAGACAGGCTGTGTAAAACTATGCCGCATGCTACTCCAATGTGGCATGTCGCTTCTAGCAATTTCCTTGTCACGGTGTCGCTCACTACGTACTGCCGTCCTTAATTTGATTGCTATAATATACGCTGCTCCGGTTCGTCTATACCCGTTAATGATCCACGATTCGCCGTCAATTAACATTCCTTGCCATGCTGCCACCCAGTCATCGTGTGCTGCAGTAGGGCCTGGCGCAACTACAACTGCAAGCATTGCCGATGTTAACCATGCGGCAGTAACACTGATTAGCGAGACGAATGTAAATACGGCAGCAATTCTCCGCATGGTATAAACTCATTCGGGGGAGCGCTTGCACACACCAATTGTGATCAGATAACGGTGTGACCATCGCCCTATGATAACAATGGTGCATGGACAGGGGTAATTGTAAACTGTACCTGGTCCGATATTGATTATCTCCCGCTGTTCGCAATCCGCCTGCTCAGGATATGAGCCTGCGCCGTCGTCCTTTGGTTCGCATCCGTCCAAACACGAATAGGTGCTGGCATTGACACACTCCTCACAATTGCTAGGAACCGTAATTAATTCCAGGCTCTCCACAATGTCGGGAAGCCCCCAAATGCAATCGCACCCGATAGACCACCACAGCAGGAAGCCGACGCATTCAATCGTTGTGATTCGAACCCACGAGCCGCATTCTAAGGCATCCGCGAGATCATCATCCCCGCAAGCATACAGCCCAAACGGATCATAAATCACATGAGGGCGTGAATGAACATATGTATACATATTCACCCCATCCACATACCCCAGCGGATCGCGGCGCGTCCATCGCCCGAGTTCGGTGTCCAGCACACGATGCCTTACGTGCCAGAAGCCGTCGCGTGAGAAGTCACCTTCGTAACCCGCGTAGCCCTTGCGGTTTCCGCCGCCGCCCCCGGAATGGTCGACTGCGAGCGCAAGCACTCCCCTGCCGAGCGAGTCGCCGATACGTGATTGCAGCGCGGTGCGATCAGCATTGTCAACCCTGCCGTCAAGGTCCATGTCGCCGCGCACGTCGTACGCGCTGCCGCTGATCCAGTTCGAGATTGCGGTGTCGTCAGCGCTGGTCACATCGCCGTCCGAGTTGACATCGCCAGCAGGAAGGCCGAAGGGAACGCCGTACGCAGAGTAGCGCACCTGCTGCACCTGCGCGCCCGCATCATCGATCAGCGCGACCACATCATGCCGCCAGTTCTGGCAGTAGTAGGTGCGCTCTTCCAGAACGCCGTCGGACTCTTCGTCCCAGTCGGTGTTCGCATCTCGATCTCTGAGAACCACGCTATCAATATAGGACGATCCGCCGTATCCGCCAAGTTGTGACTACTGGCGATGATTGCGCCTGCAGTGGGAGCTGCGCGCCAAGGTCAGATTTCAATGCGCGATCGGCGATCTTCAGGTGGTGAATAGTGAGAATCAGCCGCTGATTTTCACTATTTCCCCGCTCATCGCCCAGAATCGGCGATAGATGACCGCTGTTTGCGCGCTGAACGGCGCTGTGGACGGGCTGAGTTCAGCCGATCTCACACTTTGGGTTTTCATGATGGGACGCGATGCGCGTGTACGGTGGGATCGGCCGGATCATGGAGGGCATGTCGGAGCAGGCAGCGATTCTGATCAGAGGCGGCGGGGTGCTTGATCCCGCGGGCGGTGTCGATGCGACAGGGTCATAATTGGGAAACGTCCCTGTTTTCTCAACTTATCTTCGTGGCGTTCGAACCTGTCCCTGTTTTCCCCTGTTTTCCCCATTTTGATTCCTCCATCTCACGGCAGTCCTTGCCCAAAACAAATGCGAATTGCCAGGTTTTCCTCAGGTTTTCCGGGTTTTCGGCCGACGCGCACCGCGCCGTCGGCGATGAAGCGGAGGTTGTCACGACTGTCCCTCAAGATCAATCAATCTCGCCGATCCCAACCACTTCAGGTTGCACTATAACTACTCGCCTTGAGGGCAACACTGGGCGCCAGCCTTCAGCGACGGCAACATCACGGATGAGTTGTTTTGTTCGATCATTTATTCCATAGTCGAGCAACAGTGTAGCGACGTCACGGTTGTAGATATCTATTATAATCACGGGGTCACCAGGTACGGGAAGCACATTTCCAGCCGGTGCCGTAAGAGTCGACATGACTTGAATCTGGGAATATGGCTGCCCTTGCTGCGGCCTGTCTTCATGCAGCCAAGTTAACACCATATTCGGTTCTTCAAGGCTGACAAAGACGCCCACGGCGGCCCATGTCGGTACGCCATTAGCCCCATACATGTGCCCATGAAAGCTACCGGTGCTCCCATGCTCCATGATGAACATGCTGCGACCTTTATGCGGAGGCTGCCACAACATACATGCAAGTAAAAAGGCGGCAGTCACTATGACAATCGCCATCAGTGCTTGGCCCTTGTAAGGCGGATGTGAAGAATGCTCGTCCGGTGAAATGTATCCACATTCTGAGCATCTTCTGTCGTATAGATGGTAACCACACTTGGTACAGAGCCACCCTGTCTGTTGGATGACCCGATAACCGAGGCTTCGCGCCACGAATAGTATGATCATGTTAACAGCCACGCCGACTGTTGCACACATCGCTATAGCCCACGGCATCCATGGCTGATGATGAATCAGACCAGCAGCACCCAGTGGCGAACTCATCGATGAGGCATACCAGAACCCCAGGGCGCTAAACAATCCACATATGAGACCACACGATGTTAATACTAGAACACGCTGGCATCGCAGATTCAGTGCAATTCCCCATGGGAGAAACAAAATCACAGAGCCTAATAAGACATTGCCCGTTAGGCTGTCGAAGACACTGGGCGGCCACAGCCAAGCGTGCCACATGTTCAGGCCATGTAGAATACCAAATGCTGCGGAACCTAGTACCAGAAACCATCCCCTTAGTGGCCAATGAATTCGTACGATGTCAAACATTCAATGATCTACAAGGCACAAGGTGGACCTCCAACCGGACCTGGCCCAGGTGGCGGTGTGGGACAAGCGCCAGCAGGTGGACCTCCAGGGGCTCCACATGCGGCGGCACAATTGGCAGCCGCCCCGAGTGGAGCTCTATAGAAGCATTGATGTGAGCAGCTGGCTTGGGGACCCACTGCACAACCGGAAGCAGGAGGGCAGGTGCGCGTCCAGGCAAAGGTGCAATAGAATGCTCGACATCCACATTGGCCGCAAAGAGGGCCGTAACCTATTGGGACACTCCATTGGGGGGCACCTGGTGCCCCAGGTGTCGGCATCCATGGTGTGCAAATGGCACAACAAGCAGCCATTGCTGGATTCGCTGGCGGCCACGGCTTTCTCCTTGTTATCAATCCTGTGGGGTCCGAATTCACTGTCGGCAGTGATCGAGTGTACTGATACAAACTCACCCCATCCACATACCCCAACGGATCGCGGCGCGTCCACCGGCCGAGTTCTGTGTCGAGCACACGATTCCTCACATGCCAGAAGCCGTCACGCGAGAAGTCACCTTCATAGCCGGCGTATCCCTTGCGGTTACCGCCGTCGGAAGAGGAGATCGAGCGTGAGAGTTTTTCACGGCCGAGAGAGTCGCCGATGCGGGATTGCAGTTTGGTGCGATCGGCGTTGTCGACGTCGCCGTCGAGGTCCATGTCGCCGCGCACATCGTAGGTTGTGGTGTTGATCCAATCGCGAATGATGTCATCATCCGCGGAAGTGACTTCGCCATCGGAATTGACATCGCCTCCCGGAAGACCGAAGGGCGTGCCGTAGGCGCTGTATCGCACCTGCTCAAGTAGCCCGCCGGCGTCATCAATCAGCGCGACCACATCATGCCGCCAGTTCTGGCAGTAATACGTGCGCTCTTCCAGAACGCCGTCGGACTCGACGTCCCAGTCGGTGTTGGCATCACGATCGCCCGCAATCGCGGGTTCGCTGTGGATCACGCTATCACTATAACCCGGAAGATCCCTTCAACGAGATCGAGCCCGCCGTGCGGCGAGCCCGATGTCGCGATCAAGCGACCCCAAGGGGATTCGAACCCCTGTTCCCAGGATGAAAACCTGGTGTCCTGGACCTGACTAGACGATGGGGTCGGTACAGTTCTCAACGGACTGATCCAATGCCGACTCAGCGGCACCCAGGCCGGCTGAGCGGCAACAATGATAGCCGAACTGCATCATGCGGCAACTCTGCCGCCCGCGTTTATGTCGCGGCACTCATCGGTCGATGAAGGAGAAATGAGGGCTCCTCGACCGATTGTCCTGGGTCGGCTACTCGCCGTGGCCGGACTCTGTGCCGCCTTCGCCGTTATGGCGAGCATCTTCACGCCGACTTCAAGCGAAGCTGGAGACGCCGGGAAGGAGGGCGAAGCGACTGTCAGCGCCGATCCACATGATGGCCTCAAGCTCATCGGTATGCTGGAGCATCGGAACCATCTCATACGAATCTATGGCTCCGACTATGGACCGCGATACTCGGTCTATGAGCGGCGAGGAGACCGGTGGCAAACATTGGGAGTTCTGCTGAGCGAGGACCAGATGGAGCGGCATCACCCTGATCTGCCATTGCGAGCCGTGGAGTTCAGCGGCCAGCAACTCATGCTGGCGCCGACAGATCGGGAATATTGATCAACTTCACTGCGGCGGCGGGTTCTCAGTCTCATGCATCGCAGCGTTGCGCGCTCGTCTGCTGCTTCGCGTTTCAGTATGAGTGATGAAGCGAACGCTACTTGCCGATAGGCCCTATCCGCCTATGATGGGCCGGAGCTCTTCTCCAGCTCCGACGGATTCCCGCACTCTCCTCCACCTCCGCCGCGGCGGATCAGATGAAACACAATGAATCAGATCGGCCCGTTTGATCCGAATCAACCTCGCCCAGCGCGTCTTCCGATACAGCCGCTGGACGGGAGAACGCCACCCGAGCAATACGATGCGGTGCATTATCAGCGCACGCGCGAGATGACGCTTGATGAGCTGATGCTCGAGAATCGCGTCGTCTTTCTCGTCGGCGAGATCAATCACGCCTCCGCTGCCCGCATCATGATGCAGATGCTCTACCTCGAGGATCAGAAGAGGGGGCAGGATATCAACTTCTATATCAACTCGCCCGGGGGGTCGGTTGATGACACGCTCGCCATCTACGACACCATGAGCTTTATCTCATCGGACGTCGCGACGTTCTGCATCGGACGGGCCTATTCCGGAGGCGCCGTGCTGCTGGCCGCCGGCACGCCCGGGAAACGGCACATCCTGCCGCACGCCAAGGTGATGATCCACCAGCCGTGGGGCGGCGTGACGGGTCAGACGAGCGACATTCAAATCCAGGCCGAGCAGATCATCAAGGCCAAGCAGACGCTCAACCAGATTCTCGCCAAACACACCGGTCAGCCGATCGAACAGGTGACTGCCGACTCTGAGCGCGATAAGTTTTTCTCTGCCGAGGAGGCCAAGGCATACGGCCTTGTAGACACCGTCTTTGAGGCGCCCGAGAAGAAGAAGGATGAGAAAAAGTAAGACGCTCCATGTTCGCAGTGCGACCGCGCGAAGCCGCAACCGGCTGGCGCGCTAACAGTCAACCGCCGACAGACAACAGCGATAGCCGAATAGCCGAAACCCCATGTCCACACTCGTTCCCATCGTCATCGAAAAGACCGGCCGCGGCGAGCGCGCGTATGACATTTATTCGCGCCTGCTCACCGATCGCATCATCTTCGCTGGTGGCCCGGTGATGGATGAGATGGCGAACCTGATCGTCGCGCAACTTCTCTTTCTCGCCAATGAAGATCCCAAAGCCGAGGTGTCGCTGTACATCAATTCGCCCGGCGGCTCGATCACGGCGGGACTGGGCATCGTGGACACGATGAACTTCATTCCCTGCGATGTGGCGACATACATCATCGGCCAGGCCGCGTCGATGGGCTCGGTGATTGCGTGCTCCGGCGCAAAGGGCAAGCGATACGCCCTGCCGAACTCCGAAAACCTCATGCACCAGCCACTTCTCTCCGGCGTCATGGAGGGGCAGGCCACTGATCTTGAGATCGAGGCCCGCCACATTCTGCGGATGCGCGACAGCATTTACCGCATCTACAGCAACGCCACCGGTCAACCGGTTGAGCGGATCACTGAAGATTGTGAGCGTAACAAGTGGCTGACGGCTCAGGAAATGCTCGAGTACGGCCTCATCGATCGAATCCTCGATCGGCTACCTGAGTCAGCAACGAAGAAGGACAATCCGCTCACGGGCGGCGTGGACTAATTGACCCGCCGCTGCCGCACAGCGGCCGCGTCGATACAGTTTCACCCGAACAACTTCAACATTTCGCGGAATATCCTTGCCGCGAGGGCTGTCATTTCTGATGGCTTGGCTCCCGACTTGTTCGTTCTGAGCCGGCCGCGCCACTTCGTGCGTGAAGCTGCGCGAACCCAGATTTGAGGAGGCCCTGATGCAACACTGTCGAATTGGGATGTCCCGGCGTTTGACTGCCGCTGCCCTCTCCGTGCTGATGCTTGTTCTTCTTGCCGGAGCAGACACCGCGTTGGCTCAACGCAGCCGCGAGGACAACCGAGGAGCGACGAACCCGGCCAGAGCCAGCGCTCCAGCTCAGCGTGCCGCCTCCCGAGCTGCACCGCAGCAACGGCGCGAGTCGGCAGCATCGCGGTCCGCCTCACAACAGCGCTCCGCATCGTCGCGGTCGCAGTCTGCATCGCAGCGGCAGTCGGCGTCGTCTCAATCTCGCTCGGCATCGCAACGGCAGGCCGCACCTCGCCGTGAGTCCGCACCTGCGCGCTCCACACCGCAGCGGTCGGCGGCGCAGCGCAGTTCGAGCCGTTCCGGCAACGACGCTCATCGATCTTCGACACGTTCGCCTTTACCGTCGCGCGGAACATCGGATGGTGCATCGCGCGGTCGATCTCTTCCCCGCACACCTGCGCGCACCATTGAGCGCCAGGCCCAACACTCGATCTTCCAGCCGCCTTCACAGCGGAGCGAAGCCGCACCTGCGCAGCGAGGAAGCGCCGCGCCCCGCCGGGCGAATCAAGGCCTTATCGATCAAGTCCGTGAGCGCATGCGAAGCCGTAGCAACGCCTCCCCGGACAGTCGGTTCGATTCGTCACGTCGCAGTTCGACAAGAGAGATGAATCAAACCGATGCGCGCGAACGCCTGATGCAGATTCTTGAGCGATCTTCTGCTCGCGCCAGCGGGAGAGACGAAACACCCGCTGCGAATCGGGATCGAGCAATCGCTCAAAGCCGCACGCCCAGCGTGCGCCTGGGCAGTGAACGTGAAGCGAACGCGCAGCAGCGCGAACGCGCAGCACAGCGTCCTGCATCGACGCGACTCAGTGGTGATGAACTCAACTCCTATCTCGAACGCGCACGGCAGGAGCGTGCGACAGGGCGCTCAAGCCGCGCCGCCCGCAATGCGTACCGCCGAGGCGACGTGCAATCAGAGCAAAATGGCAACGGTGCTACGCGACAGAATTCTGATCGCACAGCACCTCGTTTGCGAGAAAGCCGTGGACGAGCAGATGCAGCGACTCGACCAGCACGCGGCGACGAGGGAGCACTCACAGCACGACCGTCTCCACGTGAAGCGCAAGAGAAGAGCTCAGGAGCGCTCGCGCCTGCGAACTCCTCCCGCCGTGATCGCGCCATCCAACGGCGTCGCGAGGCGATTGGGCATTCAATCGCTCCCGCACGTCAGCGCACGCCGCTCACTGAGTTCACTCATCCGAGCATCCATTCATCCGCCGGCGCAAGCAGCGGTTCGTCGCGTGGCGCGGCCGGTGTGATCGCCTCCGGCTCATCGTCTTCAACGAGCGTGACGAGTGTGAACAACGTCACCAATGTCTCGAATGTGACGACCATCTCGAACGTCAATAACACGTGGAACGCTTCAACGTATTACGCGCCTTCTTTTGTTCACACACATAAGAAGCCGCTTTACAATTATCTCAGCAAAAAGCCGAAGACTTCATTCTTCCTGAGTATCGGCTCGGGTGGTTCGTCGTTCTTCTTCTCCTACGGCTCGCCGTACATCTTCAAGTCGAAATACTTCGGCTGGTGTCCGTCATGGTCGTATTGGCCTTACCACTCGTGCCACTCCTGGTGTTCATGGCATTCGCCATGCCACTCTTCGCTTTGGTGCGGCACGTGGCACAAGCCATATAAGCCGTTCTACGCGTACTCGTACTCCTACAGCGTTTTGCCGAAGACGCATGTCATCTACCAGCCGACGACAACGATTGTGAAGCAGCAGCCCGAGACGATCGTCATCGAGCAGCCGGTGTGCGCATTCACGCATCGTCAGGCATGGGAACTGCTCGCCCAGGGTCCAGACCAATTGCCGCAAGCTGTTGAGGCGTTCACCTGCCTTGCGGAGGAACATCCATACGACGGCATCACCATCGTCGGCCTCTCGCTGGCGACCGCCTACAGTGGCGATTACGAAACCGCCGCCGACCTCATGCGCTTCGCTGCACGGGTGGATATTGAATCGCTACTCCATGTTCCAGCCGATCGTCGCATCGATGAGATCATCTTCGATCTTGTCGGCGGCTACTCCCAGCTCATGAGCGTCCCCAGCCGCGAAGTCGATTCACTGTTCATGATCTCCGCACTGCGAACAATCCTGCACGATGCGGCAAGCGCGCACTTCACGATCTCACAAGCGATCCAACGAGGCGATGACGACGCTTCCGCATTTGAATTGCGCGACCTGTTGATCGCCATGCTCAGCGAAGACCTGTTCCCGGGACCGTAAGCGGGATGAATCCGCTTCGCGATCGGTGCCGTGCTATCCTCATCCGTGTCCGCCATTGCACGCTTGATCGACGCCAACGCCAACCGCGCTCGTGAGGCGCTGCGCGTCATGGAAGATGCAGCTCGGTTCGTGCTCGACGATGCCCCGCTCACGGAAGCGCTCAAGTCGCTGCGGCACGACCTGCGCGGCTCGCTCGACCTGTTGCCATCTGGCTGGCTCGAAGCGAATCGAAATGTACGAGCCGATGTGGGCAAAGACATCTCGAACCGGCATGAGATGCAGCGCGAATCACTGCGAGACATCGCCATCGCAGCCGGCAAGCGGCTGACTGAAGCCCTTCGCGCCATCGAAGAAGCTGCAAAGACCATCCATCCCGATCTTGCGCAGCAGATCGAAGGGCTGCGCTACCGCGCCTATGACATCGAAGCGCAGTTGCACGCCCGGCTCGGCACCGGCTGCGCAAGGCAGTGGCGGCTTTGCCTGCTGCTGACCGAATCGATCTGCCGCCGGCCGTGGCGGGAAGTTTTGGAAGGGGCCATTGCGGGCGGCATCGATTGCGTCCAAGTCCGCGAGAAGCAGATGGACGGCGGGGAACTCGCCCAGCGCGTGCGCGAAGTGATCGCTATTGCCAGGCCGCGCGGCGTCGCCGTCATCGTCAACGATCGTGCCGACGTCGCCCTCGCCACCGGAGCGGACGGTGTCCACGTTGGAGTGAGCGATTTATCCATCCAGGATGTTCGCCGGCTCGCAGGACGCACACTGCTCGTCGGCGCGAGCACTCATGATCTTGGTGAAGCGAATCGCGCTGTCGAAGCCGGCGCGGACTATTGCGGCGTCGGCGCGATGTTCGCAAGTTCCCTCAAGCCCGACCGCACGCCTTCCGGCGTGGGCTATCTGCGCGAGTTTCTCACGCAGCATCCATTTACGCCGCACCTTGCCATCGGCGGAATTACGATCGAGAACATCGACGAAGTCACCGCTGCGGGGGCAAAGGGTGTTGCGGTGAGCACGGCAATCTGCGCGGCGGATGACCCGCGCGAAGCGGCACGACGACTTCGGGAGCGGCTCATGCGCAGTAGTGCAATGAGCGCCTCACACCGTGCGCCAGCATAATCTGCCGGGCAATGGACTAGCGGCAAACTCAAGATGCAGGATGCGCCTGCGGTGAGGAACCTCCGCTGCGGACGACGCATGAAGCGCCAGCGGTCGAATCAACACGGCGTCTCCGGCGCGGCACGTGCATGCCACAGGTTGAGTTGCCGCCTTCGCTCTTTCGATCGATGCACGGTCAAGGACTCCGTTGGCATGCGTCCCCGGCAGGACGAGAAGCGGACCGTTTGACTCATCGCAATCGTCCAGCGCAATACGCAGTGTGATCATTCTCGCAAGCACATCGGCGGGCGGCTGTACATGGGGTACACCTGCTTTGGTGGACCACGGGCCGAAGCCTGGAGTTTCGATGCGCTCCTTGACGCAGATCGTCACATCCTGATGCCAGGGCACTTTCCAGTTTGCTGATGAATTCTTATCGAACAGGATCGCGCGAACGACGTGAGGTTGTTCGCCCCCGGGCAGATGCTCCGCGGCGTGCGAACGGACGGCTTCGGAGGTGGCGATCAGCCGCGCGGCAGGCAGTCGTTCAAGTGCATTGCGAACAGCAAAGGTGCTTCCTTGTCGAGTACGGACGGGCTCATCCTTTGTAAGGCTATCAATCTCATCGCAAATCTGACGAATCAAATGTTGAGGCACGACCGCCTCGGCGATGGCGAATCCATCACGATCAACTGACGAGTGGAATGCGGCCCGTGTACGCATTGGACTTCACGCCCCAACCGCGATCCGGACATTGAGCGCCTCGGCCATGGTCTGCCCGATATCAGCGGGCGACTGGGCGACTTTGACGCCGCAGGATGCGAGCGCGTCCATCTTGGCTTGAGCCGTATCATCCGCGCCGCCGATGATTGCGCCGGCGTGGCCCATGCGCTTGCCCTTGGGTGCAGTTCGGCCGGCGATGAAGGCGACGACGGGCTTGGACATGTGCTTCTTGATCCAGTGTCCCGCTTCGGTTTCGTCAGAGCCGCCGATCTCGCCGATGAGCACGACGCCGTCGGTCTCGTTGTCGTGTTCGAAGAGTTTGAGCAGGTCGATGAAATTCATCCCTTTGACCGGGTCGCCGCCGATGCCGACGCAGGTGGCCTGGCCGATGCCGAGCTGCGAGCACTGCCAGACCGCTTCGTAGGTGAGCGTGCCGGAGCGGCTGATGATGCCGACGCCCTTGCCGGTGGGCGCGTCGTCCTTGGCGAGGTGGATGTAGCCGGGCATGATGCCGATCTTGCAGCCGCCTTCGAACGTCGCGGCTGCGCCCTCGCCGGAGACTTTCTTTCCGGGGGTGATGACGCCGGGGCAATTCGGCCCGATGAGCCGGGCTTCGGGGTAATCGCGCAGAGCCGCATTGACGCGGATCATGTCCTGCGTGGGGATGCCTTCAGTGATGGCGCAGATGACGGCGATGCCTGCCGCCGCCGCTTCGAGGATCGCATCGCCTGCGAAGGGCGGGGGAACGAAGATCATCGTGGCCGAGGCGCCGGTCGCCTCGACCGCATCGCGCACGGTGTCGAAGATCGGCAAGCCGTTGTCGTCGGTGGTGCCGCCTTTGCCGGGCGTGACGCCGCCGACCATCTTGGTGCCGTATTCGAGGCACCCTCTGGTGTGGAACGCGCCTGCGGAGCCGGTGATGCCCTGACAGATGACTTTCGTTTCGCCGGTGATGAGAATGGCCATGAGACTTCAAGGATAGCGAGTTTCTCAAGCCATTGCCACGGCTTAAGGTTGGGACAGGCGATGTGATGAGCGATGTTCCCAAGCTGATATCATGCGATGCTTTCGTTTTCGAACTATGCAAGGGCTGAAATGACACCACACATCGATTCCATCGCAATCATCGGAGCCGGAACCATGGGCTCCGGCATCGCGCTGACCGCAGCCACCGCTGGGCTCCGCGCCTATCAGATTGATATCTCTCAGGAACAACTTGATCGCGCCAAGCAATATCACGAGAAGACGCTTGCCCGCAATGTCGAGAAGCAGCGCATGAGCGCAGCCGAGGCCGAGCAGGCGAAAGGCCGCATCACCTACATCGCCGACATGATGCAAGCCGCCGACGCCGAGTTCGCTATCGAGGCGGCGAGCGAGAATGTCGCCCTCAAGAAAGACCTCTTCTGGAAGATGCTTGAAGCGTTCGGCGATGATGTCGTCCTCGCCACGAACACAAGTTCCATTTCGATCACCGAGATCGCAGCCAGCGTCGATGTGGCGGCCACGCGGGTCATCGGCATGCACTTTTTCAATCCGGTGCCGGTCATGAAGCTCGTCGAGGTCATCAAGGGTTTGCAGACGAGCGATGAAGCGCTTCAAACCACGCTTGCTCTTGCGCAGCGGATGGGTAAGACGCCGGTGCCGGCCAATGACCGCGCGGGCTTCGTTTCAAACCGTGTTCTTATGCCGATGATCAACGAAGCGTTCTATGCATGGATGGAAGGAGTCGCTGAGCCGGAGCACATTGACGAGATCATGAAGCTCGGCATGGCGCACCCGATGGGGCCGCTGCGCCTGGCGGACTTGATCGGGCTTGATGTGTGCCATGACATCATGATGGTGCTGTGGCGCGAACTCGGCTGGCCGAAGTACGCGCCGTGTCCGCTACTGCGCCAGCTCGTCGCAGCCGGCCGCTTGGGCAATAAGACCGGCCGCGGCGTGTATGACTACAGCGCTGCCTCATGAAGCGCTCGCAGCATCGCCCGGGACGATGCTTCTGCGCAACAGCAGACCTCCCAGGACCAAGGACGTGGCCAGATGGGCTATGATCCCGAATCCATGGCCGAGCAGAACGCGACACCCAGCAAACAGCCGACAATCACCATCAACGGCACGGTATTCCCCTTCACCGAAGGGCAAACGATCCTCCAGGTCGCCCTTGATAACGAAGTCGAGATTCCGCACTACTGCTACCACCCGGGCATCTCGATCGCGGCCAACTGCCGAATCTGCCTCGCGGAGGTCTGGGCGCCCAACCCGCGCAACGAGAACAAACTGGAGCCGATCCCGAAGCTCCTGCCCACCTGCCAGCAGCCGGCAGGCGACGGGCAGGTCGTGTACACCGACTCGCCGAAGGCCATTGCCAACCAGAAGGCAGTGATGGAGTACCTGCTGATCAATCACCCGGTCGATTGCGCGATCTGCGATCAGGCGGGTGAATGCCACCTGCAGGATTATTCGTATCAATACGGCCGGGGCAAAGCGCGCTTCCAGGAACAGAAGATCAAGCAGCCGAAGAAGGATGTCGGCCCGCACGTACTCTTGTATTCTGACCGCTGCATCATGTGTACGCGCTGCGTGCGCTTCACGCGCGAGATCACCGGGACGAACGAGTTGATCGTCGATGGCCGGGGAGCGATGGAGCAGATCGATGTATTCCCAGGGCTCGCGCTCGACAACGAACTCTCCGCCAACGTCATCGACCTGTGCCCGGTCGGGGCGCTGCTCGACAAGGACTTCCTCTTCCAGCAGCGCGTGTGGTTCCTCACGAAGACCCCGTCGATCGACGGCATCACTGCCTCAGGCGACAACATTTCTATCGAGCACAACAAGGGTGTGATCTATCGCATCAAGCCGCGAGTGAATCTGGATGTCAATCGCTACTGGATCACGGACGAGGTGCGCTATGGCTGGAAATTTGTCCATAGCGAGGACCGCCTGACAATGCCGCGTGTAAAAGGTGAAGAGCCGTTCGAGGCGGCAGAAGCACCGCTGGCGTACGAAGCGGCATACGCGACGATCAATGAGCGGCTTGGAGCGGCCAAGAAAATCGCTGTCTTGATCAGCCCGATGCTCTCATGCGAAGACGCATACCTCCTCGCCACCTACGTGCAGCAGCATCAGGCGGAGATCGTCTTCGGGATCGGACCGGTGCCGATCGTTGGCGAAGACAAGGTGTTCAAAGATGGGTACAAGATGTACGCTGAGAAGGCGCCGAATGCACGTGGGGTGCGGCGGATCCTGAGCAAGATCGGCGGCGGGCGCGTTTTCGAGTTCGATCAATTCATCACCAAGCTCAGCTCCGATACATCCATTGATGCCGTGCTTCTTACCGGCAATTATCCCAGCGCTTGGGCGACCGACGCGCTGCTCAGCGCCTTGGGGAACCGCTTCGTCGTTCTGCTCGATACGCTCCGATCGAAACTCGTTGATCGCGCTGATGTGCTTGTCCCATCGGCCACATGGGCCGAAACTGCAGGTACATTTGAGAATGCACATCATCGCCTTCAGGCATTTGAACGTGCGATCGAACCGATCGACTATTGCAAGACCGAAGCGCAGATCGCGCTGGATCTCGCAGCCGCACGAGAAGGTGAACCACCCGCTGCTTTCAATGCAGCGAATACGCGCCGGCGCATGGCTGATCTGCACGGCCTGACCGAATTCATCACTGATGTGCATCTACCCGAGCAGGTGATGGAAGTGGAGCCCGACATGCAGGTCGTCGAGCTGTAATCGAACGATCGTCCGCCGCTTCAGCGACCATGTTCACAACGGCGCGAAGACCAGCCACTCGCTATGGAACTTGATCCTTCGCAACTGACGATTGCCGATCGCTACAAACTGCTCATCGGCTGCATCGTGCCACGGCCGATCGCGTTCGTTTCGACGATTTCTTCTGCCGGCCAACCCAACCTGGCGCCATTTTCATTCTTCAACGGCGTTGGTTCCGATCCCATGACGCTTCTGTTTTGCGTCGGCAACAATAGCGACGGCTCAGAGAAAGACACGCTGCGGAACGCGCGACCACGTGGTGAAGGCGGCACAGGCGAGTTCGTTGTCAGCGCCGCCACCGAGTCTTACATTGAAAGAGTCGCTGCGGCCGCAGAACGTTTGCCGCATGGTGAGAGCGAATTCGATCTGATCGGCCTGACCGCCTCGGCGAGTCGATTCGTTCAGCCGCCGCGCGTTGCGGAATCGCCCTTTGCCTTCGAGTGTCGCACGCTTCAGGTCGTCAGCACCAATCCGGGCGACGTCGGCGGAAGTAACGTTGTGATCGGTGAGGTCGTGCATGTCTTTGTGCGGGATGAGCTCATCAATGATCGCAAACACATTGATCCCACGAAGCTTGCTGCCGTCGGCCGCATGGGCGGCGCTCTGTATTGTCGCACCCGTGAGCTCTTTGAGCTGCCTCGCGGACGATCGGCCCTTGAGGCCGGTTAAGAAGGCCGGTTGAACGTGAGCCGAGTCGGTTGCGGAACACGCGCCCTTTCCGCCACGTAGCGCACATGTGAACACCTTGGATATTGCCAGACGACGGCTTGCTCTTTACGCGGCTGTTCTGACTGCGCTCATCACGTTCACCGGCTGCGCGGTGTATCAATTCCGGCTCGCTGAACCGGTCGAGCACGCCGCCACGATCGATCAGGAGGGTATGACGTTCGACCTCGATCCGTTGCACTATCACCTTTACGAGCACGGTTCGCGCCTCGGGCTGCGCATTTCCAATCCTGGCAGCGAGCCGATCACGTTGCTTGGCGAGCGCAGTTATCTCATCGATCCCGAAGGTGAAACGCGCGCGATTCTGGGCGGAACCATCGGGCCGCACAGCTACATCACCGAAGTCCTGCCGCCGCAGGTGGAAGCGATTCGCAGTGGGCCGCGCTTTGGTGTGGGTATCGGCGTCGGCACCGGCTACAGCCGCATCGGCGTTGGCGGCTACCACAGCTCCTTCGATCGCTATCCGTCATCTGTCCGCCAAACCCTTCCCATATGGCGATGGAATACCGGCGCCGTGCGCCTGCACTTGATCTATGAACTTGCCGACGATCGGTTCGCGCACGAACTGCTGGTCGAGCGCGAACGGGTGAGGTGAAGCGCGTGCCGATGTTCAAGCAGCCGGCATGAGGACGCGGCTCATTTCGTAGCCGGCGGGGCTGGTGCGCGTTGCGCCGATGCCGCTGTCGAGGACGCAGTACGCGCCGTCGATCAGATACCTGAACAGGAACTCGCGGCTGGTCCTTGCCGCGGGCGGCAGTTCGATCCACCACCGGCCGCCCTCATCTGAGCTCATCTCCCACCGCTCCTCGTGCTCGCCGTCGAAAGTCCCCACCACCTCGACGCGGGTCGCACCCGGCAGCCAGACCATCAATCGCAAACGCCCGTCGGATTCAATGTTCAACATCGCACACAGCTTCCTTCAAACAAGAGAGACGCCTCGCCGCGTCCGTACGAATAGACTCCTGCTGCCCGTCAGCAGGACGCCCCAGGTCGAATCTTGATGCCATGCCGCCCCTGACTATGAATTCGGCGCGATTTCGTCTGAAATTGACGCTCTTCACTGGATTGGCTGCGATCAGTGTCTCCGCAGCCGGCGCAACTGCGACCAGCCGCACGCCCGGCATGGATTCAACCATCCGAACCCTGAACACCACGCCGGTGGCGGTTCGAGGGGGCCTGACCGTCCTGCCGCTGACGCGCGACAATGACCAGACGCCCTGGCCACGCCATCTCGCGTTGACCCTGGCTGACGGCCGGACGATATCGGGCCAAGTGGCCCTTTTCCAGCCATTGCCGATCGCCAGCGGAACGTCCTCATGGACAGCCGACCCACGGCGGGTGAGCATCCGGGCCGCCGACCAGCAGAGCGCGTCCACGCCGGCAGCTAGCGCTGTCCTTCTCGTTCCCCTACCGGCGGACGCCGACGGCGAGCTGCGACTCGGGCCGCAACGTGTTACCCCGGTCTGGCATGATCGGCCGCCAGCACCGATGACCGAGAACTCGAGACCAACTCTGCAGCGCGAGCCGGCGCTCAATCGGCCCGATCCGAACGCTCCGTTGGAACATTGGCGGTGGGTGCTCCTTGCCGATCGACTTGGACTCCAGCCGCCGCCGGCGAGCGCTTTCGACCCTTTGGCTGCCATGCTTGCCCAGCATTTTGCTGATCTCTGGCATATCGCGCTGGCCCGGCTGCGCGCAGAGCATCCAGGCCTGGCCCTACACGTTCGAGACCTCTTGACGCGCCTCTGCACCGATGGCCAGGTGGAGTTTGCCGCATGGGTCGCCGACACCGCACAAACCAACGCGCTGCTCGACCATCTGCTGCGATCGCCCACCACGACTGCGCGTTACGCAAGCGAGGTCGTGAAGTGGATCGAGCAGCATGAGCGTACCCGGTTCTGGGTCGAATCCGATGCCGGCGACACAGTGCGTCTAGCCATCATCAACCCAGGCACGAAACCGTCGCTTGTCAGATTCGATTGGGTCGGCTCGGCTCTGCCTCCACTGGCGGTTGAAGTGCAACCGGGCACCTTGCGGAGGGTCGTCATCGATCGACCGGACAATGACGAGTTGGAGCGGCGGCGGCCATTACAGGAGGCGCTGGCGGCGCGTCGGCCGGCTCCGCCGGACGTGCTTGCGGTGACCGTGAACGGGCAGACCGGCTCCATTCCATTGGGGCCGCGCTCGATCCCTGTAACACCGCCAGGATATTGGCTTCCGCCTCTGCGCCCATCACTGACGCTCGCCGAGGTGCAGGGGGCACAGCCGATCCCGGTACCGATCGATCGCGCGACGATCGCACATGTGAGGCGGCTGCGCGGCCGCTGGGAGGTGTTCATCGAGTGCCGCCGAAACCCCACTAAGAACCTGGAGTTGAGCGAGGAGCGCCGGGCGGCCGGCGACTTTTCGGCACGTTCAATCGATGAAGCACGAGGGCAGGAATCCCTCATCATCCTCGTCGGCAGCACGCCGCATCGGCCGGAAAATATCCTTCTCATTCCGGAGTCGGGCTGGCACCACATGACGAGCGGCTCAAGCGACGGCACCTTACAGGTCTATCGCCGCTCTCAGGATGACCGGTGGACCTGTCGCGTCGTCCTGCCGGACGCTTGGCTGGGAATGTTGCCCGGCGAGCTGACGCACCTTGCGGTAATGCGAACACAGGAAGGCGAATCGGCGATCTGGCGGTCACCGAGCCCTGCTGTTCCCTGGGAGACGACGGGGGCCACCACCGCGCTCGACCTGAGCGCGTGGACGGATCTACCGCAATAGCAGTACTAGAGCATAACCCGCGGTGAACCGTATCTCCGTTGGCTCCTGTCGATTCGCGCTTCATTCGTGCGATGGCGTCTCGACCGACCTGCCCAAGTTCGATACACTTACGCCCCCATGGCCCAGATTCGCGAGATTAAGAAGCGCATGACCGCGGTGAAGACGATTCAGCGCATCACCAAGACGATGCAGATGATCGCCACCGCCAAGTTCACGGCCGCGCTGAGCCGAGCCAAGGCCACCGCACCATACACTGGCAAAGTGCGGCAGTTGGTCGCAGAGGTCGCAGCGGCAGCCGGCGATGTGGATCACCCGCTCCTCAGTCCGGCGGGCGGAGCTGAGTCACCACAGCGCGAACTTCTGCTCGTCATCACCTCCGATCGCGGCCTATGCGGCGCCTACAACGGGAACGTCCTCCGCACTGCGAATTCCCATATCCGAGAACTCAGGGAGAAGGGCATGGGGTTGGAGCTGGAAACGGCCGGCAAGAAAGCCGTCGGCTACTTCCGCTTTCAGAAAACTCCCATCGCGCAGCGGCATGCGCTCGGTGACAAGCCCTCGTACGAAGATGTCGAACGGCTTGCGAGTCGCTACATCGACGAGTTCGCACAAGGCAAGTACGACGCGGTGCGTGTTGCCTACATGAAGTTCATCAGCAACGCGAGGCAGACGCCGGAAGTCATGCAACTGCTTCCATTACGTGCAGAGCCGGGAACGGGCGCTGCGCAAGACGCTCAAGCGGCAGCTGCTGCGAACTATGATTTCAGTCCGTCGAGCGCCGCCCTGCTCGGCGACCTGCTGCCTATGACGGTGAAGACCGCGCTCTTCCAGGCGTTCAATGACGCGGTGGTCAGCGAGCAGATCATGCGGATGGTCGCAATGAAGGCGGCAACAGAGAACGCGCGCGATCTCGGCCGCACACTCCGCCGCGACTTTAACCGCGCCCGCCAGACGCAGATCACGACGGAACTGACCGAGATCATCGGCGGCGCAGCCGCTCTTGAGTAAGCCGATCTCTGACCAGTTAACGAAGCCAGGCAGCAACGGCGCCATCAATCAGCCCCAGTCGGCAAGCAACTGCAGCAAGTCGGGTACGCCTACCGTGCCGCTGCATGTCAGATCACCCTGACATCCGGGCAGACCGTCATCGCACGTGCCCCATGCGGAAAGCAGTTGCAGAAGGTCCGGCACTCCCACGACGCCGTTGCCATCGAGGTCGCCGCCTCGCACCGCCGTATCCATGAGCCAGGTCAGCGCAACATCGGTGGGTCCGGAAGGATCAATCCGTCGCACTTCAATTACGTATTCGCCTGCAGCCAGATCGTGAACATGCAGTAGCTCGACGTTGTCCACGTCGCTTTCGCTGGCGACATTGCCGCCGCTGAAGAATGACTCACCTTCAGGGCCAATGAGCGGCTGCAGGGCGCCAGTCCCATCAACCCGCCACAGCTGCAGGTCGAAGTTGGCGTACGCCCATGACGACATGTTGTTCGGATTCATCGTGCGATGCCAGGTGAGCAGGACGCTGACGCGCTGGGCGGGCTGCGGCAAACGAAATCGCCAGAACCTGCTCGCTTCCGGAGCGATCGTTGCGAGATCCCAGCCGGCGCGGCAGAGATGGGCAACCGTCGGCGGGGCCGGGTGGCCGGCCTGCTGCTTTCCTGTGAGAATCAGGTGCGAATTGTTGACGTTGACTTCACCCGCGCCGAACTCCTCGTCGAGCGGCCGCACGGTGAGCCCACGTGCCGGTCCAGTCTGCTCCGGGTTATTCGTCCAGGCGGAGGACCGTACAGCGCCGCCAAGGAGCGCCGCCTTAATGACTTCCGAACGCTCCGCCAACGGGTTCTGATCAAGAGGAAACGTGCGAGCGGTTTCCACCATGAGCGCTGCGGCCGAGCTTGCGAGTCCGGTTGCGAAGCTTGTCGCCGAACCCGGTGCGACGAGTTCCGGCTTCATGCGCCCTGGCACATCGATGCCGCTTGGCGTATCGCCTGTCGCATGTCCGCCCTGACTTCGGCCGACGGAGATGCCGTTGAACTGGCCGATCATCAGAGGCAACTGAGGATCTTCATTGTTGACGCCGCTCACCATGAGCACGTCATCGCGCCGGACGACCGCGTCAGCGCGGCGAGCCGCATCATTTGAGTTGCCGCCAAGGTTGGCGATCCAACTGTTGTTGTAGATCTTGACCCCCGGCGGGCCTGCGAGCGGCAGCGTGAATTGGCCGGCCCCAACCCGAAGGAGGTCATCAGTCAACCATCCGGTCGCAGAGTAACAGTAGATTTGATCAATGTCGGGAGAGACGCTCGTCGTGAGGCCATAGAAGTTGCGCCCCACGATCGTCGCGTGGTTCGAGTTTCCCGATGGACCGCTCAAGAGCGTGAATGACTTGCCCGCGAACTCAGCGTTGTTTGGATTTGGGCGGTAATTGTCGTTTGCGTTGTGAGCTTCGACCTGTGCGACGACGACATTCGCGCCCGTTGGCGTGTTCTCTTCTCCGATACGATCAATAAGCGCTTCGAGGCCCACTTGCGCGTGTGCAGTCGAGATCACCGCTATGGCTAGCACTGTACCCAGTACAAAGCCACATGTGGATTTTGAGCCAGAGCCACGTATAGGGGCCCCGTTGCGGGAGCAAACGCATCTCCGAGTACCATTCATCCTCTCTACTCCTCCTGACAGCACGGGCGCTCAAGCCGCAGCGCGGCATGGAGCAACTATACAACCCCATCATCAGGGGGCGCGGCGGAGCGCGCAAAAACACCTGCGGATCGATCATATGGCTTCAAATGAAAACGACCGCCGCCATTATCGGCCCAGGAGGCGGCCGACTTCGGATAGCAGCCGCTCCTCCAACGCCCGATCTCGGGCAACCACGGTCCACACCGGCTCCTGAACCTCATCGGCCTCAGGATCAATCACTTCAGTCAACGTCGTTAATCGCCTTGACCAGGCGGACCGCCTGATCCCCGGCACATGTGCCCGCTCTGTATAAACCCACACACGAAGCTCCAGTTCATGCGTGGGTCCAAGTGCAGTGAGATCACTGGCCGCACCTCCTGTGTGTTCAGCGCTGCCTCCGAAGCCGGCTGGTTGAAACTCAAAACGTGCTCGCCGCCGTTGAAATGAAAGCGTGTTGGCGGCCGCTTGATCCAGCGTCACCGTCGCGCGATCCCACGGCTCGAAGAGCGTGCCTGCGGGTGTCGGCTGTGTTTCGAGTATGCCGCTGCGCCGATCGCGCAAGGCCGGCACAAGACCGTAGGAACGCGCCACTTCGTCAGCAGCGTCGAAGGCAGCTTCATACTCTCCCGCCCCGACATTGAGGAACCCCCGCTCCACCGGATTCACTGCGCAGCCGCCAAGACCAATGACAGTGGCCAGGGCCCCCGTGAGAATGCACGCCATGCCGCGCGTTTGCCAGCCGAGATGAAGCGATCTCAACATGCGCGGAGTGTACCACAGCAGACACTTCGCATTTTCGGACCACTTTGGCCAAGGCCCCCGAGCTGCTGGACCGATGTGATATAGTGCGGCCGGATCGACTCGGCTGGCTCTGGCAGTGGAGGACGTGCCAGCGTCGGCCGCCGAGCCCCAGTCGCACTAAACGCCCAATTATCGGTACATGAGCGAGAAGGAGATCGCTGTATGGCCCTACCAAGCCAGACCGGCAGAACACAAAGCCGACATTCATACACCTACCGCCGCGGCAGTTCACTGGGACTGGGTGGTCGTGGCAAGCGCGGCTCCCGCAGACCGTTACTGCTCGCGATCGTTGCGATCCTTGGCATCTCGCTGACGGTGTGGGCATTCAGATCGTGGCGGACACCCGATGAAACGACCGGACCATCTCCTGCGATAGCAGAGGCGATCAATGACAACCAGGAGATGCCCTCTTCAGCCCTGGCGCAGCGTCAACAGCCAATCCAGGAAACGCTGCGTTCGATACACCCGGAGCAGCCAGGCAACGGGCGGCGTGAACCGGCTCGCAGCGAGCAGCCAGGCATCCGCATGGGTGAACAATCTCAAGCGCAGGCAAGTCCGGTCGAAACACCGCCGGCGCGTGCCGAACGGGCGCAACCGAGAGTGGAAACACCCTCACCCGAACCTGATCCCTCGCCGGCTGTGCATGAAGAAAAACCTTCCCGTCCCGCAGTTCCATCGAGCCGCTCGCGCGACCGTGCCGTTGAACGGCTGGAAACGGGATTGGAACTGATTCGTTCGAATCAGCCCATCGACGCCAGGCGCATTCTCACCCAGGCATTTGCAGCCGGCTCTCTCAGCCGCGCCGATGCTGCAAAAGTGCGCGATGCGCTGACCGAACTCAATAATCGGCTTGTCTTCAGCCCCGAGATCGTTTCAGGTGATCCATTCACGTACGGCTACGCGGTGCGGCCGGGCGGTTCTCTTTCACAAATCGCAAGCCAAGAACGGCTGAACGTCGATTGGCGGCTGATCCAGCGCATCAATCGAATTCCTCGCCCTGAACAGATTCGTCCGGGCCAGCAGCTCAAGCTTGTGAAGGGACCGTTTCATGCGGTGGTGCACAAGCGCGACTTCCGCATGGATGTGTACCTCGGCGAAGGCGATGATCGCGTCTTCGTGCGGAGTTTTCCTGTCGGATTGGGGGAGTATGACTCGACCCCGATCGGAACATTTCGCGTGCGGGCAAACTCGAAGCTCATCAATCCTGAGTGGGTCAATCCGCGCACCGGCGAACGTTTCAGTCGCGACGAACCCAAGAACCCAATTGGCGAACGCTGGATCGGCTTGGAAGGCGTCAGCGAATCTGTGCGCGATCTGGGCGGCTATGGCATTCACGGCACCATTGAGCCGGACTCCATCGGTACACAAGCATCCATGGGCTGCGTGCGCATGCTCTCTGATGATGTCGAACTCGTGTACGAGTTGCTCGCTGAGGGACTAAGCACAGTTGAAATCCGCGAGTAGCGGTTTGTTGTCAGCACTACAGCGCGTGCATGTCGCGATGCTCCGCCAGACGCCCCTCGGGTTCCGCCGCCTTCTGATTCGTCAGGGGCAGCGCGGCGATAGAGTCCCAGATCTCCTCGACGAGCAGCGGCCGCTCTTCGACGCTCAACTCGTGATAGGGGGAAGTCGCTGCGGTTGATCACAAACCAATTGAATGACGGGCTCCTGGCTATCCAGTCCACCCGCACTCAGGGCACGAGCCGCTGGTACCGCCGCGCAGGTCATAGTTACAAATCGGGCAATGGCCACGAACCATTCGTCGATGCGTCGTCATCCTGCTCAAAGTGCGCCTGACCTGCACTTGAGATGCGTACGCGAGAAGCAGGACCAACGCCAATGCGACCATGTTGTGAAGGTACCCGCTCCAGATGACAGATGTGTGCCGCAGGCCACCCGATGGGCGCAGGGACAGCAGTTCTGCGGGTGTCAACGCTTCCCGCCATACGTCGAGCAATTGGCCAACTTCGCGCACCATCACGTCTTCATCCCACCTCTCGTTAGGATGAGCAACGTAGCTTGCCTGAAATCCGACGTTTCGACGGGTCGCCGCCCACCAACCTGAGGTCCAGCGCCCGGATGTCACACTGATTTCAACAACTACATGACGATACGCCTCGTCACCTGGCTGCTCGAAGCCGCGTTGTAGCACGTTGCCGTTAGAGTCAATGACAATGAACCAGTTTCGACCGGCCGGTATCGTGCTCCGCGCGATTACAAGCGACTCATCATTTTGAGGAAGGACATAAAGAGCATGAAGCGCCAGCAGCGCCAACAGCACCGGGATCGCTGACCCATGCTGGAGCGCGCGGCGGAGCATGGCGCATTGCTACGACCGCCCCACCGTCACCTGCTCCACCTTGCCCGCTGCGATCTTCTCGATGCCGGAACCCAGTTCCCCGATCGGGTCCGGCGGGATGATCTCGACCTTCTTCTCGCCAAGCTTCGCTTCGCCTCGTCGCACGCGCTCCTGGAACGTTTTACATTCCTCCAGCAAGCGGTCAAGGATTTCCTCTTCCTTCACGTTGGCGACGCGTTCGCCCTGCACGTAGATGATGCCGCGGCGGTCGCCTGCGAAGACCGCCACATCCGCGCCTTCCGCTTCGCCCGGGCCGTTGACCACGCAGCCCATCACCGCGACCTTGATCGGCAGGTCGATCTCGCGACGCAACTTCTGGCGCACCTCCTGCACAAGCGTGAACAGGTCAACCTGAATCCGGCCGCAGGTTGGACATGCAATCAGTTCGGCTCCGATGCGCGTTCGCAGGCCGAGCACGTACAGCATCTCCAGCGCATCCTCGACTTCGTACACCGGATCACTTGCATACGAGATGCGCACCGTGTCGCCGATGCCGCTCGCCAGCAGCGTGCCCAGCGCAACCACGCTGCGAATGCACCCCGTCTCCTTCGGCCCTGCGTGCGTGACGCCCAGATGAAGCGGATACTCGAAGCGTTTGGCGATCTCCGTGTACGCGTCGATCGTCAGCGAAGCGTCCATTGACTTCGCGCTGATGCAGATGTCGAAGAACTCGCGCTCGTGGAAGATGTCGAGGTATTCTTCGAGCTTGGCAATCATGATCGCAAGCAGGTGGCCGGACTTATGCCCGGCAAAATACTTGCCAAGCTCTTCCATGCGCTTCTGCTTGTCCTTGCGCTCGATGATCGAGCCCTCGTTGACGCCGATGCGGATCGGAATGCCGCGTTCCTTGCAGGCATCGATCACCGCATTGACCTGCTCGCGATCGGAGATGTTGCCGGGATTGAGGCGAATCTTATGAACACCGGCTTCGACGGCTTCGAGCGCACGCTTGTAGTGAAAATGCACATCCGCAACGATCGGCACGCGCGTCTGCTTGATGATCTCCGCCACCGCTTCCGTGTCCTTCTTCTCCGGCACCGCCACGCGCACGATGTCCGCACCGGCCGCGGCGAGTTTGTTGATTTCCGCCACGCAGCCGTCGACGTCGTGCGTGTACCCGGCCGTCATCGTCTGCACAGCCACCGGCGCCGGCTCCGTGCCATGCAAACCGCCCCCAATCCTCACAATGCCGGTGCGGTCATTTCCAAGTGCGATCTGTCGCGTCTTGCGTCGGGGCGTCATAGACGCCATTGTAGTCGCGCAGGCGGGCGGCGCGAGCAATCGTGCCGACGAGCGCCGCCCAGTAGCTGCGTGGCGGAAGCCCACGGTTGGGCACCGCCGCGACGCCCCGATCAATCGCGGCCTGACGACACGCGGCTATTGGATCGACAGCAACTCAACTGGCGTTCACTGCTGCGCCATCCGGCTGCTCGTTGCGCGGTCGATCCAGTTCACGATGCTCTGCTTCTGGGACGGAAGAGCCCAGAACAGGAAGATGTGCCCGATCGGATAGGACCACCGCTCAGGCCGGCCAAGCCGCTCGTAGAGCAGATCGCCGTACTTGCCGGGCACAATCTGATCCATCTGCGCATGAAGCATGAGCACCGGCTTATCAGCCAGATACCGGGCCGTGTGAAACGGATCGAATCGGCTCTCGGCAAGGTATCGCTCGGGCAGGGTGCGCAGTTCGTTCATCTCCGCCACATCGCGGCTTTCCTTGACGCGCTTCACCAGCGTCGTGAGTTTGCTGTCGATCAGAATGCCTGCGACGTTGGCGCCGCCGCCAACAAACACCGCCGCATCAACTTTATCATCGAGCAGCGCAGCAATCGTTGGCAAGGCGAGCGACCCCGCGCTGTACCCGGTGATCACGAATGGCGATTGCGGGACGCCTGGCTCTATCTCACTCAAATGCGCGAGCACGCCTTCCACTGCGTAGGCGTAGTCGGCTGCATACTCATCGAGATTCGCAGCGAGTTTGCTGGCCTCAATCAATGTACGGCCGCTCGCGCCGTTGTCGTCGATCAACATCGGGATATGAAAGCGTCCCGGCTCCACATGCAGAATCGCCCAACCGTTGTCTTTCAGATGCGTACTCACTGATCGCTCAAAGCGGCGATCGCCGATGCTGGTCAGGTGAAGGATCAAGCCGCGCGGCATGGGGAACTTCGCTGCCGACGGCGTTTCGAGCCGGAAATACCATCGCAACAGCTCCTCGCGCTCAATGCGCGTGGGTCGCTGGTACGACATGATCTTCTCAAAGTCGTCCTCCGGGATGCGATTGGTGATGTATATGAACTGCCGGTCGCTCGAACCCTTTGCCGGCGGGACTTCACAGACAACGCCGCGGCCGAGCACACGGTGCGAAAGTGCGGTGTTCTGATACCCCAGAATGCGGTCGATCTGGCGTCGAAGCGATTTCCCCCCGTCGTTGGCATCATCCTCTTCTGCGGCTCGCATGATCGCATCCAGCGGCTCCGGGTGACGATCGGGCCAGGCACGTTCGGGCAATGGGTCCGGCATCACCACCGTCACACTGCGGTCGGCCGAGGCAGGCGTGATCGTGACGCACCCGGTCAGTGAGCCACAGAGAACGCAGAGGGCGCAGAGGAGCGCGCTTGATTGAAGATGCAGTTTCAGCTTGGTGAGAGTCATGTTCGTTTCTTCTTTTTGTTCGTGTTCTCTGCGCTCGCTGTGGTACATCCCCGATTGTCGATCAGCCGCACATCGTCAACGCGCGCTGCGATCAGCGCTCGAGCGGGTTGGTCGAACACTTCAATCGGCATGAGCGTCCGCGCATCTCGAACAACCGCGTAGTCGATCTGCGTCAGGCCACCCGCGACAAGCGCATCGCGCATGATTGATTCAGCGTGAGCCGGTGTGGCGGCCGCCGATGCCGCTTCCAAGGCGCGAGGAATCGCAAGCGCGCGTTCGCGCTGAGATGCACTCAGAAACCGGTTGCGGCTGCTCAGCGCAAGGCCATCGGCATCGCGCAGCGTCGGATGCGCGATGATTTCCAGTCCCGGCCAGCGTGTTCCTTCTTGTCGCACCATCGCTTTGATCACGAGCAACTGCTGGTAGTCCTTCTCGCCGAAGACCGCGAACGCCGGCTTGACCAGGTCGAAGAGGCGCGCGACGACCTGGCAGACACCTGCGAAATGGCCGGGGCGATGGGCGTCTTCGAGGCCCGGCTGCGTCGCAACCCCCGGAAGTTCAGGCACCGGAATCTCAACATCCGGCGGGTAAATCGTCTTGTCTCCGGGGGGGACGAAGACGATGTCTGCTCCGGCCAGCTCAGCGGCCTCAACATCGGCCTCAAGCGTGCGCGGGTACTTCTGAAAATCCTCGCCAGGCCCGAACTGCGTCGGATTGACGAAGATGCTCACGACAACCGGCAATCGGCTGTCGGCTGTCGGCTGTCGGCTGAGAGCGGTTGTCTCTGAGCCAAGAGCCGATGGCCGAGAGCCGAGCGTTACTGCACGACGTATCAACTCCAGATGCCCCTCATGTAGGGCACCCATCGTAGGTACGAATCCGCACCGCGAATGGGTCGGGTTCCCGATGGCTTTTTCAAGTTCGTCAAGGGTCGCAGCCACCTGCATGGGTCGCAATGCTCGCCCATGCGCGCCAAGTGGTCAAGGGCTAACGTGAGATTCCCTTGCGAAGCCGAACCTGATGACGAAGGAGATAGGTCCGGATCCGTTTCTCGGCAAGCTCGCTCGAATACGATGTCAACAACCGCGGAGCGAACTCAACCATGTTTCGGCTTGCATCCTTGTCCAATCTGGCCCTTGCGCAGCAACTGTGCGATCGGCTTGAAGCCGCGCAGATTCAGTCGGTTGCTGAACTCAACGTCGGCGTGCTGATCGCGGCGAACGTCGGTCAACCAGCGGATGTGTGGGTCAAGGACGAGGATGTTGTGTCGGCTCGGCCGATCGCCACTGCATTTCTTGAGGAACTATCCGACCGGTCGGATGGTGTGCGATGCGCCGGTTGCGGCTACAGCTTGGAGGGTCACGTCGGCGAGGGCCTGTGCCCCGAGTGCGGCAAATCGTTTCGCCGGCCGGCGGCCGACGTGATGTGTACTGAGTGCAGCGAGCACGTGCCCGCCACGTTCGACATTTGCTGGAACTGCGGCGCGACAATCAGTAGCGAAGCTTAACAGAGTGAAGAGAACAAACCGACGCTGGACCTAACGACGAAGCAGGTCGCAGACCGGCCGCGGCGGGAAGCTCCGGATCGATTGCGTGGCGCATCGCCATGATCTCAAACACCTCGCGCACACGCGGATGATCCTCAGATGCCGGGCCGCGCCAGAATGTTTGCTGCCCGCTGATCCCGCCGATGGCTCTGATCCAGTACGCACCGCTTTGCGGATCGTAGTAGAGCGCATGCATGTAGCCATCCGCGACGAGCGGCAGCGTGCCTGTGGCGATCAGGAGTATCGCCTCCTCATCCTGTTGATTGGCGTTTTGAAGCGACGCGGCAAGCTGACACAGCGCGTCATTGAGCCCGATGGCCATCGGCCGTTCCTCGACTGCCCAAAGGCCGGCGGGGGCGTGGTGTGCGGCGCGGCGCAGCCGCAGAGCGATCCGAAGAGAGCCGCTACTGCAACGAACTTTACGAGCATCAAGAATCCTCCAGTTGGAAATGGAAGTCCCCTCCGCCTGAATCAGACACTGCCGCGGCCGCCGACCTTCCTTTGATCTGGCGTATTCAGCCCGCTGAACCTATCCTGTAGAATACCGCCGCCGCACCTACTGCAGCATTGGCGACCGACTCCGCAGGACAAACAAATGCCGATCAAAACCGTCTTTGAAACCAAGATCGAGAACATCTCCATCCTTGATGAGCATGGCAACTTCGATGCCAAACTCGGCAAGGGGCTGATCCCGGACAAGGATGCCGTCAAGCTCTATGAGCACATGGTGCTGTGCCGGCACTATGACGAAGTCGCGTTCAAGTTGCAGCGCTCCGGCCGCATGGGCACGTACCCGGAGAACAAGGGGCAGGAAGCGACATCGCTCGGCGCTGCGTACGCGCTCAAGAAGACCGACTGGCTGGTGCCGTGCTACCGCGAGAACCCCGGCCTTTTCTGGCGCGGCCTGCCTTTGGAGATGATTCTGCTGCACTGGATGGGCGATGAGCGCGGCAACCAGATCCCGCGCGACCTGCACATCACGCCGCTGGCGATTCCCATCGGCACGCAGATGCTCCACGCGACCGGGCTCGCATGGGCGGCGAAATATCGCAAGGAAGATTCGATCGCATGCACGTTCTTCGGCGACGGCGCAACGAGCGAAGGCGACTTCCACGAAGCGGCGAACTTCGCAGCGAACCTTGATATCCCCGTGATCTTCTTCTGCCAGAACAACGGCTGGGCGATTTCGGTGCCATCGAAGATTCAGTGCTCAGCCCCGACGGTCGCGCAGCGCGGCCTGGCGTACGGCATGGACTGCGTGCAGGTCGACGGCAACGACATCTTCGCAGTGGTGAAGGCGGTGAAGGACGCAGCGGCCAACGCGCGCAAGAACAAGCGGCCTACGTTCATCGAAGCGGTCACGTACCGGCTGGGCGATCACACCACAGCAGACGATGCGCGAAGGTACCGCAAGGCCGAGGAAGTCGAGATGTGGAAGAAGCGCGACCCGATGCTGCGGCTGGAGAAGTACCTGCGCGAGCGCAAGTTGTGGGATGACAAGAAGCAGGAAGCGGCGCTTGAGCGCGCGAAGAAGGAAGTGTCTGCGGCGGTGAAGCGCGCGGAGGAAATCGAAGCGCCGACGGCGGGCGATTTCTTCGATTCGATGTATGCCCAGCCGCTCGACGAACTCAAGGTGCAGCGGCAGACGATGCGCACGAGCAGTCTGGGCCAGGATTCATCGCAGGTTGAAGTACGCGAGCGCGTGGAACACTGAACCGGACTGAAGGGAATCGACGAAAGTATGGCAAATCTAACACTCGTACAGGCAATCAATCTTGCCCTCATCCAGGAAATGGAGGCGGACGATCGCATCATCATTCTCGGCGAGGACGTCGGGCCCAACGGCGGCGTGTTTCGCGTCACCGAAGGGCTGCACGCGCGCTTTGGCAGTGACCGCGTCGTTGATTCGCCGCTCGCTGAATCGGGCATCATCGGCACCGCAATCGGCTTGGCCATGAACGGCCTGCGGCCGATTCCTGAGATTCAGTTCGAAGGATTCCTTGGCCCGGCGTATGACCAGCTCACCACGCATGCCGCTCGCATGAGAACACGCACGCGCGGCGCGTTCACTGTGCCGATGGTCGTGCGCGTGCCCGTCGGCGGCGGCATTCACGCGCCGGAACTGCACAGCGATTCGCCCGAAGCGATCTACGCGCATCATCCTGGCATCAAGGTCGTCATGCCCGCTTCGCCCTACGACGCCAAGGGCCTTCTCATCAGCGCGATTCGCGACCCCGACCCGGTCATCTTCTTCGAGCCCAAGCGCATCTACCGTGCGTTTAGAGAAGAAGTGCCTGAAGACGAATACACCATTCCGATCGGTGAAGCGCGCGTTGTCGAAGAAGGCGATGACATCACCGTTATCTCGTGGGGTGCAACGGTCGTGCAGTGCATGAAGGCGATCGAAGCGAGCGACAAGTCCATCGAACTCATCGACCTGCGCACGATTTATCCGCTTGATATGGCGACGATTGAAGCATCCGTAAAGAAGACCGGCCGGGCGATCGTCGTGCATGAAGCGCCCAAGACAGCCGGCTTCGGCGCAGAGATCGCAGCGCGAATCATGGAGCACTGTTTCCTGCACCTGGAAGCGCCGGTCCAGCGCGTCACGGGCTTTGATACGGTGATGCCCTATTACAAGTTGGAGCTTGAGTACCTCCCCGAAGCGGAGCGCATCGGCAAGGCGATCGATGAGGTGGCCGCTTACTGATTCACCACAGAGGCACAGAGGGCACAGAGATGAACAGACTTGTTGAGAATGGCACATACATCGCTGAGGATCTGACACGCGCTGTGATTGGCGCCGCGATTGAAGTGCATAACGGTCTGGGCCCTGGCCTTCTGGAATCGGCCTATGAAGTGTGCCTCTGTGATGAATTCATCCGTCGCGATATCTCATTCCAGCGCCAGTTGGAGCTTCCCGTAATCTACAAAGGTCGGCGGCTCGATTGCGGCTATCGCATTGACCTCCTCGTTGCCGACAAGTTAATCGTTGAATTGAAGGCAGTGGAGGAAATTGCTGCCATCTACGAAGCGCAGTTGTTGACGTACATGCGGCTCTCACACAAGCGCGTCGGCCTCATCATCAACTTCAACGTAGCGCGCCTGAAGGACGGAATCGTTCGCCGAGTCCTCTAATCAAAATCGCTCGTCCTCTGTGCTCTCTGTGCCTCTGTGGTGAATCTCTTATGGCTGGAATCAAACAACCAACCGATAAATCGCACTTCATCCTGCCCGATCTCGGCGAGGGCGTTCACGAGGCAGAACTGATCAAATGGCGCGTCAAGCCCGGCGAGAAGGTGGATGAGCACCAGACGCTCGCTGAGATGGAGACGGACAAGGCGCTCGTTGAAGTGCCAAGCCCTTGGGCCGGCGTCATCAAGGAACTCAAGGGCAAGGAAGGCGACATCCTCAACGTCGGCTCCGTGCTCGTGACCTACGACATCGGTGCTGCGTCAACCGGAAAAGCGTCAAGCGCGAAGCCGCAACCAAAGCGCGTGGAAGCGGCCAAGAACGCAGAACCGCCCATGGAAGAGGATCGCGAAGATGCCGGTACAGTCGTCGGCAGCGTCGGTGGCGAACTGACCATCTCGGAACGCTTCGCCCGTCGGCGTGAACACGAGAACGGTCGGTCCAAAACCGGGAAAGTCCTCGCCACGCCTGCCGTGCGGCGTCTTGCGCGCGAGATGAACATTGACATCAACCAGGTTGAAGGGACCGGCCGCGGCGGCCGCGTCACCGCCAGCGATCTGGAGTCGTTCGGCGGCGGATCGCGCTCAACGGACCGCGCACCGCAGCGCGACCGCATTTCGCCTGAGCGCATGACCGCACCGCCGGTGGCCACCAAAGGCGTGTCGCAGCGCATTCCATTCCGTGGCGTGCGCAGAAAGATCGCGCAGGCGCTCGACCTTTCCGTCAAGACAGCCGTTCACTTCACCGTCGTTGATGAAGCTGATGTCACGCAGCTCGATCGCAAGCGCAGGGAATACGCGACAGTTCTGGGGCAGAAGCTCAGTCTCCTGCCGTTCATCATACTTGCGTGCTGCAAGGGATTGCGCAAGCATCCTGCGCTCAACGCAAATGTCGATGACGCCAACGAGGAGATCCTGCTCCAGGGCGAGATCAACATGGGCATCGCTGTCGATACCGATCACGGCCTGATGGTGCCAGTGATCGAGAATGCCGATCAGCGAAGCATTGTGCAACTCAGCGATGCGGTGAGCGATGTTGCCGGGCAGTGCCGCGACCGCACAATCGCGCGCGAGCGACTGACCGGCGGAACGTTCACGATCTCCAACGTCGGCTCCTACGGCGGCATGTTCGCCACGCCGATCATCAACTATCCGGAGGTCGCCATTCTCGCGGCCGGTCGGGCATATGAGAAGGTGCTTACGAAGGACGGCGCGTCTTATGCAGGCAAAGTGCTGCCGCTGAGTCTCTCGTGCGACCACCGCGTAGTCGATGGCGCGGAGGGAGCGCGATTTTTGAACACGGTGCGCAAGTTGCTGGAGGATCCGGAGCGATTGCTGGGATAGATGCGACGTCGCAGCTGCCTCCAAGACTAATTCGCCAAGCTGAGTGCCAGAAGATCCACAACGTCCCGTATCGAGCCTTCGCGAATGGAGATGGAAACCAGAAAGTCACGGGATGCGGTCCTCTTTTGAGCACCGCAGCGAGTTGGAAGCGTGCTACTTGTAACGGCTCCGTGCGGCTTTACTGCTGCGCACAGGGCTGCAGGTTCGGTGACCTGAGGCAATCGAGAAATTCCTGCTCGCAGTAGAACTGTGCATCGCGTCTTTCCGCAGGCATCACGGCGCAGCAACTTTCCACCCAGTCGTCCCAGCAGAGAGCACAGATGCACTCACTTGTGCAAACGTACCAGTCCACGTAGTTGGACATGCAGCATTCAAACGATGCCCAGCATTCGCATGCGGTCGGTGACATCCCAGCAGAGCAGTCTGGAATAATGCCGCACATATCCGTGAGTGTCACGCAGTCATGCACGCAGTCGAGCTCTGGGTGATCCCATGGCGGCATGTCATCGATAATCCCAGTGACGACCTCACGGTGGGCGCTCGTCTGGTCCACCAATGCCACGAACGCGTCGAATTCAGGCGTGCCGAGCGCATTGTCCGGGGTGAGCTGCGCAGAGGCATGTGGAGTTTCGATCGACACATACCGCGTTCCATTTACGGTCCAGGAACGGAAGGTATGCGCCCACCCTGCATCGATATCGAGATGGCGCACGTAATCGAAGCCATCGACGTCCTCAAAAGTCACCGTCCACCGTTCCATAACCTTGGGAAGGTCGATTCGCTTTGCGGAAAACTCAAAAATGTAGTCGCCGAACGCATTATCTCTCAGGATTGCTTCGTGCACATAGCGCACAGCATCAACATTGCGCTCAATCGGATACGTGCGGTTCAAGACGATTGCTTCAACCTCATCGCAAACCTGCGCCTCAGCGCCAGCGATAACTCCAAGCCCTGCCAAGGCCCCAATCACAGAGGCCGCGCGTTGGTTCAAGGTGTTCATGCCTCATCCTCCTGTCAGTTGACCCGGCCCCGAATGGGCAGGTTCCTCTTTAAGTGGCACAAACAGTCGGCATGAAGTCAAGGCGCTGGTGAAGACGCCGAACCAAGATGCATGAATAAACGGGCGATCTCAGCCGTAATGCCAGCGACCATCGTGTTATCGGCTGCTTTCCTGGCCGAGTGCGTGATCGATACACCCGGTACCGCTTACCGCGTTCCCCTGCTCAACCTGACCTCCCATTCGGTCGATGCAATCGGAGCCCCGTTGCGCGCCGCTCCATGTGTCCGGCTGCGCGCAGACCTTTCCGTGGCTGATCCTGCGAGGCCGCCATGCGCTTTCGGATGTTTTCGAGCAACTCTTCCCCAATCGCCATTGACTTCGGCGCCGCGTCGGTCAAACTGCTTCAGATCGCCCCCGGCGAGAAGCCGGCTGTTCTTGCTGCAGCGGAAATTACATTACCTGACGAGGTGCGTAACGATCCGGCCCAGCAGATGGCCTATCTCGAAAAGCAACTGCCGAAGACGCTGAAGTCCGGGGGATTCAAAGGAAAGCGGGCCATCTGCGCGGTGCCGACGGCCCAGAGCACTTTGCAGCATCTTCAACTCTCGGTTCCAGAGGGGACGCGCGTTCTTGATGCCGCAAAATCGCAGATTCACATCTCCATGAACCTGCCTCCGGACGCGCTGGTTGTTCGAGCGCATGATGTCGCCCAGGTTCACCGTGACGGGACAGGCGGAGCCGCGAAAACCGAGGTCATTTGTCTTGCCATTCCGCGCGACCTCATCATGCGACACATTGCGCTGCTCGAGAAGTGCCGACTTGAGGTGCTCGGCGTACACGCACAACCGACCGCTCTCATTCACGCTTTCGACCACATCCACCGAAGGGCGGGTGACGAGAAACTCACGACGATGTATATCGACCTGGGGTATTCCTGCACGAATGTCTCCATCGCGCATGGCGTCCAGATGACATTTACGCGGGCTATTCAGGTCGGCGGTTCGCACTTCGATCAACTCATCGCCAAGGCGCTCAAGTGTGATCCGGCGGGCGCACGCGCTCACCGCTTGTCGCTGACGGACCCGGCCGTGGAACAACGACTCACTGCGCCTGTTGAAGCGGTGCAGGAAGCTGAATCGGTGGAAGCAAACGGACTGGCGCGCCTTCGAGCCGCGATGGCGGGTGAGCAGGCGGTGCCTGAATCATCTTCCACTGCGTTGACTGCTGAAGAGAGACGGAAGGGTCTGGCCGCTCCCGTCATTGCTAGAGCGGTCCAGCCCGGCGATGGACATACACAAGCGGCGAATGTCGACTTTAGTGAACTGCTCGAAACCATCACAGATGAAATGTCAATGTGCCTGCGCTACCACCGCGGGCTCTTTCCCGATCGCACCATTGATCGCGTCGTCTTGCTCGGTGGGGAAGCACGGCAACCGTGGCTGTGCCGGCATGTTGCCAAAGCGCTGCGGCTGCCAGCGCGACTGGGAGATCCGCTGGCACGATTCGACACCAGCAGTCTGCCGGCCGGACCTGCGGTGCCCGATTGCACACAGCCGCAACCCGGCTGGGCCACGGTGTGCGGCCTTTGCGCTTCGGACCGGCTCTAACGAATTGCAACGAGGAACGCTATGACGACCAATTCATTCCTTCCTGAAGATTACATTGCCGAGCGCGCCGAACGGCGGACGAACCTCATTAGTCTGGTTCTCTTCGGCATTGTCATGGTGGGTGTGCTTGCAGCGTTCCTCGTCACCAATCGAAAGTGGATTGATGTGCAGCGTACGCAGCAGCAGATTAATGCTCGCTATCAGGACGCCGCCAAGCAGATTCAGGAACTGACCGAACTTGAGAAGCAGCGCGATGACATGCTCGGCAAGGCGGAACTCGCGACCGCGCTCGTGGAGCGCGTGCCGCGATCGATTCTCATGGCGGAGTTGATCAACCGCATGCCGCCGCAGCTCGGACTGATGGAATTCGAGATCAAATCAGAGCGTCGACAACCGCCGAAATCTGATGGCGATACGAAGCAAAAGCGTCTGGCCGGTCAGCCACGTTCACCCACCCGCGAAGAAGCCAAGCAGGAGGTGAAGGGCATTGAACCACCTCGTTATCGGGTGAGTGTCAATATGGTTGGGGTTGCACCGACAGATCTGGAGGTTTCCAGCTATCTAGCTCAGCTCAACAGCCATCCGCTTCTGCGCGACATCACTCTCGTGTATTCGGAGGAGCGGGAGATCGAAGGGCGAACGATGCGGCAGTTCCGGATCGGCATGACGCTTTCGCCGGATGCCGATGTGCGGCATATCGAGCCGCTGACCGTGCCGCGCGGACTCCGCGAGCCGGTCGCCCCCGATCTCACCATCGGCGTGCCGCAGGGCGAGGGCGGTGCGTGGGCGCACGTCGAGGAATAAGGAGACCAACATGCGATTCGGTGTACGTGAACTCATCTTCTTCGTAGTCCTGCTGGCAGTCCCCGTGGCGGCCTACTTCTATCTCTTCCAGCCGAAGAACGCCGACATCGCAGCGGCAGAGGCCGAGACTGAAGTGAAGCTGGCTCGCTTGAACAAACTTGAAGAGGTCGCTTCACGGCTCGAAGACATCGGGCTAGCCATCGAAGCCGGCCGCGAAGCGGTCGAAATCGTCGAGGCGAAACTACCCTCGGAGCAGGATGTCGAAGGCATTCTTCAGCAGATCTGGAGCATCGCCGACCGCAATTCACAGAGTGTGCGATCAGTGAAGAGCGAAACACCTGTACCAGCCGCGCTCTACATGGAACTGCCGCTGCGCGTGGTGATGGAGGGGCAATTCGACGGCTTCTATCAGTTCCTGCTGGAACTCGAGAAGCTGCCGCGAATCACGCGCATCCACAACATGCAACTGAAGCGGGCGGCCGGTGATGCTCGTCCAGGACCTCGAACAGAGCCCAGAGACGGCGGTGTTCCGCCCGGCTGGACGCGTGCTGAGTTCCTCCTCAGCATCTACTTTGAGTCTTCGGGTCGGTCCGGCGAATGAGACGACGAAAGGAGTGAATGGTGGATTTCAGCGAACACAATCCCATTACGGAGGGCATAAGCGATTCCGCAGATTCGGCCGGCGGCGAGGACAAGCACATGATCCTCGGCAGCGACGAGTTTTCGGACACTGGTGACGTGATAACGTTTGAGGAGAAGCCCCGTCTGAAGATAAAGAGCGGCACGATGCTCATTGTGATCGTCGCGCTCATCGCTGCTGCGGGCCTCTTCTCGATGCGCACCCTCACTCGCGCTTCCGCAGCGACCAGCGCGCCGAAGGAAATCGAAAAGTCAATCGACGAGTTCCTCAACGTCGTTATCAACAAGACCTCGGATGAGGGAGCCGACGAAGGGGTGCTCGGCGTCCTGAGTGAATCCTACGCCTCGCGTCAGGTTCCGCTTGACGATGTGCAGCGCAATCCATTCATCATCTTTGAGCCGCTGAGCGTGCAAAGCGTGCCGGTTGTATCAGGAGACCCGACCGCACATCTCAGGCAGACACGCATGGCGGAGTTTGAAAAGGCGGCTGAAGACCTGCACCTTGGCATGATTCTCATGGGCAGTGAGCCGCTCGCCAACATCAACAAGCGAGTCGTGCGTGTCGGTGAATTGATCCCGGTTTCGCCCGAGGTCGAGTTTGAGGTGGTGCGAATCGAGTCCGACCGCGTTGATTTCGTCGCACGTGATCCTGCGCTCGACGTTGAGTTCGAATGGACCGTCACGCTTCGAAAAGATTGATCCTCCACATGGAGACCGCATGAGCGAGATCGAATACGACCCGCATGAAGACGCTGCGGCCGGCGATGCGCTGGTTGAATTCTACGAGCCGGGAGAGGCGCAATCCGACCCGGGCGGCGACCTCGGCGCGTTGCTTCTGAAACGGGGTTCAGTGAAGTCTGAACAGCTCGCCACGGCTGAGCGCGTTGCGAAGCAGACACCGGGCAAGCCGCTTTCGCTCATTCTCATTGAACTTGGCGTTGATGAGGTTGAGGTGCAGTCGGCGGTCGCTGAACTGGCCGGTCTGCCATTCGAGCGCGTCGACATGGACGCGCCCGATGGATACGACCTCAAGGCGTTCAATCGCTTGGGCAGCGAGTATTGCAAGTCAAATCTGGTCCTGCCGCTTCGGCGTGAGGGATCGCGATTCGTCGTCGCCACGACCAATCCTGACGATGTTTTCTTGCTCGATGATGTCAAGCGTCGTCTCGGTGTCTCCTCAGTGAAGCACGTCCTCGTGACTGCCTACGACATACGCGGCGTCATCGAATTGCTCGATGAAGGCGACGCGCAGGAATACTCCGTTGACGACATCCTTGCCGACGTTGAGGAGGATGATGTTGAGATCGTCAAGGATGAAGCAGATGAAGCGGACATCGAGGATGCCGATTCTTCGCCCGTTGTTCGGTATGTGAACCACATCATCCAGACGGCGATGAAGGAGGGGGCTTCGGATATCCACATTGAGCCCGATGACAAGACGCTCAAGGTGCGCTTCCGTATTGACGGCGTGCTCTTTGAGATGATGAACCCGCCCAAGAAGATGCACGCGGCGCTCACCAGCCGCATCAAGATCATGGCGAACCTCGATATCGCTGAGCGCCGGCTTCCGCAGGATGGCCGCATCCGAGCGACGGTCCTCAATCGCAAACTCGATCTGCGCGTTTCGACGCTTCCAACGCCGAAGGGCGAGAAGACCGTCATGCGTATTCTCGACACGCGCTCGATCAATGTCACGCTCGATGAGCTCGGCTTCGCAGAGGACACCCTGATGATCTGGAAGAACCAGATCGCGCAGCCGCACGGCATCATCCTCGTCACCGGACCCACCGGCTCGGGCAAGACCACCACGCTCTACTCCTCCATCAAGCAGATGGATTTGCGGAAGTTGAACGTGTCAACCGTCGAAGACCCTGTTGAATACAACCTCTCCGGCATCACTCAGATTCAGACGCACGAGCGCATCGGCATGACGTTCGCCAAAGCGCTCAAGGCGCTGCTGCGACAGGACCCCGACGTCATCATGCTCGGTGAAATCCGCGATATGGAGACCGCGACGATCGCCATCCAGGCCGCGCTCACAGGCCACCTTGTGCTTTCGACGCTCCACACGAATGATGCGCCGTCGTCGATCACGCGACTGATCAACATCGGTATCGAACCGTTCCTGGTCGGCGCAGCCGTGAATTCTGTACTCGCGCAGCGGCTGGTTCGAAAAATCTGCGAGCATTGCAAGCAGGATGTGGAAATCAAATCCGACCTCGCAGAGTTCCTCACGATGCACGGTATCAATCAAAAGGTGGTGAAGCACGGTAAGGGGTGTCAGCGCTGCCGCGAGACCGGCTACTCCGGCCGCAATGGACTTTATGAATTGCTCGTGCTCGACGACCATACGCGTGACGCCATCGCGCGCAATCCCAACGTCACCGAGTTTCGTCGCACGTGCAAGGAGCGCGGCATGGTGTCGCTGCGTGACGACGGCATGCGCAAGGTCGGCCTCGGCATCACCACCGTCGAAGAAGTGCTGCGCGTCACCGAATCGACCATCTGAAGCCGATTGCAGCTGAGCGCGCATCGAATCGGACTTGCGGCATCGCGTCGCTCGCTCCATGATGGGAGCAATGTCTATACCCGTCGACGATCAGATCGCAGAACTCTGGGACTTCAGCGACCCTGCCGCAAGCCAAGCGCGTTTTCGCGAAGCGGAAGTCAGAGCGATGAAGGTCGGCGACGAAGGCCGACGTATGGCTCTATTGACGCAACACGCGAGAGCAATGGGCTTGCAGAAGCGCTTCGACGATGCGCATGTGTTGCTTGATGATGTTGAGCAGTCGCTGAGCGATCTGGACGAGGAGCATCGCGGCCGGGTGCGCGTGCGGCTGCTGCTGGAGCGAGGCCGGGTGCTCAACTCCTCAGGCAAGCGCGAACAGGCACGGCCGGTGTTTGAGCAGGCATGGCGTGAGGCGGTGTCGATTCAGCTCGATGCCCTGGCCGTTGATGCAGCGCACATGGTGGCGATCGCAAGTGGGGCGGGCAATGAGGCCATCGAGTGGAACCACCGCGCGATCGAACTTGCAGATTCATCGAGCGATCCCCGCGCTCGCCGCTGGCGCGGCTCGCTGCACAACAACCTCGGCTGGACGCATCATGACCGCGGCGACTATGAATCGGCCATGCAGCACTTTGAGCAGGCGCTCGCAGCGCGTCTTGAGCAGAATCAGCCGCGGGAGGCGCGCATCGCGCGCTGGTGCGTTGGTCGCTGCTTGCGTTCGATGAACAGAATCGACGAGGCCCTGGCGCAGCAGATGCAGTTGCGCGATGAGTTGCAGCGTGCAGGTGAGAAAGACGGCTTCGTGCATGAAGAGATTGCGGAGTGCTTGCACGCGCTGGGGCGAAGCGACGAGGCCGGCCCACACTTCGCAGTGGCGCATGAGCAGTTGAAGGACGACCCATGGATCGAGCCCGCGCGGCTGGCGCGGCTGGCGGAGCTGTCGCAGCGGTGAAGCGTACCAGTAGCCGCGTGGCGGAAGCCCGCGGTTGGGCCGGCGACAAATGGCAGGTTACGGCTTCTGTGATATTCTTCTCTTATGGCAAAGACTTCTGCAAAAACGCGCATCGAGCGCGATTCAATGGGTGAAATGACCGTTCCCTCACACGTCCTCTACGGCGCGACGACGCAGCGCGCGGTGCTGAACTTTCCGGTTTCGGGAAGGCCGGTGCCGCCGGAGGTGATTCATGCGTTCGCACTGCTCAAAGGCGCGTGCGCTGAGACGAACCTGCAGTTGAAGAAGCTCGATCAGAAGCGCGCGAAGTTGATCGTGAAGGCGTGTGATGAGGTTGCGAAGGGCACGAGGCATCAAGGCAGCAAGGCATCAGGACAAAGGGCCGGCGAGGCACCCAATGCCTCAACGACTCGATCCCAGGATGCCTCTGCCATGATGGAGCACTTCCCCATCGACATCTTCCAGACCGGCTCGGGTACATCCACGAACATGAACGTCAACGAGGTCGTCGCCAACCTCGTTGCCAGGTACTCCGGAAAGGCCATTGGCTCCAGAGATGTCGTTCATCCGAATGACCACGTCAACATGGGACAGTCGTCGAACGACACGTTTCCGACAGCCATGCAGGTTGCCGCAGCAATTGCGATCAATGAGCAACTCATTCCTGCATTGAAGAATCTGCAGAAGGCCCTTGCCTCGAAGGCGAGAAAGTGGGATTCGATCGTCAAGATTGGCCGCACACATCTGATGGATGCGACGCCGATACGTCTTGGCCAGGAGTTCTCCGGGTACGCAGCTGCGGCGGAGTACTCGGTGCTGCGGGCCGAGCGCGCCATGCAACGGCTGGCGGAGAATTTGCCCATCGGCGGCACGGCCGTCGGCACCGGCATCAATACCCATCCGAAATTCGGCTCGATGGTCGCGAAGCGCTTGAAGCAGCGAACGAAAGTCGACTTCAAGGAAGCGCCGAATCATTTCGAAGCGCAGGCGACGCGCGACTGCGTCGTCGAAGCAAGCGGCCATTTGAAAACCATTGCTGTCGCGCTTTCGAAGATCGCAAGCGACATTCGCCTGCTCGGTTCGGGGCCGCGCTGCGGGTTGTTCGAGTTGTCCTTGCCTGCGATGCAGCCCGGCTCGTCGATCATGCCCGGCAAGGTGAACCCCGTCATCTGCGAATCACTCATGCAGGTGGCGTGTCAGGTCGTCGGCAATGATGCAGCGATCACCATGGGCGGCATGGGCGGTGTCGGGTCGCTGCTCGATCTCAACGTCGCCATGCCGATGATGGCTGACAACCTGATCGAGTCGATCACTCTGCTCGCAAACGCATCGCAGATGTTCGTGGACAAGTGCCTCGACGGTTTGGAAGTCAACAAAGACATCGCGACGGGAATGGTTGAGAAGTCGCTGATGATGTGCACGAGTCTCGCGCCGGAGATCGGCTACGACAAGGCGGCGGAGGTCGCCAAGAGCGCGTTCAAAACCGGTCAGACCGTGCGCGAGTATGTGCTGGAGCACAAACTCATCGAGCCCAAACGCCTCGATGCGCTGCTGGATGCACGCGCAATGACCGAACCGGGTGCCTCTGGCGCAGGCGGCGGCTAACTCATATAGCCCCGGCCTTGGCCGGGGTGATCGAACAATTGGCACGCACCGCTTAGCAATGCCGATCCCCCGGCCAAGGCCGGGGCTATGTGGCTAGGCCTTCACAATGCGGGCGGCAGTGTTGCCCACCGCCGCCATCACATTGCGGGTGTCCACGATCAATGTTGCCGATCGGCCGATCAGCATGTAATCCACCGTTGAATGGTTCGTTACGATCACCACACAGTCCTGCTGCGCAAGCGTCTTCTCGTCCAGCGGCACCGAGCGCAGGTCAATTTCGTGTTTGCGCATCGATGGAAACTGCGGAATGTGCGGATCATGGTACGACACCTCCCCGCCTGCATCGCGCAGCAACTCGATGATCACCGCTGCGGGGCTCTCGCGAATGTCGTCAACATCCGGCTTGTACGCGATGCCAATGATGAGAATCTTCGAACCCTTGATCGATTTCTGCTCCTCGTTGAGGGCAGCTGCGATTCGAGAAATGACATACCCCGGCATGAGCGAGTTGATTTCGCCGGCAAGCTCAATGAATTTCGTCGGCTGACCTACTTCCTTCGCCTTCCACGCCAGATAGAAGGGATCAATGGGGATGCAGTGTCCGCCAAGGCCCGGCCCCGGGTGAAACGGCATGAAGCCGAACGGCTTGGTCGAAGCCGCAGCAATCACTTCCCACACGTCGATGCCCATTGCGTCGAGGAGCATCTTGAGTTCGTTCACCAGCGCGATGTTGACCGCGCGGAAGACGTTCTCGAGCAGTTTCGCCGCCTCTGCGACCTCGGCCGACGACACACGGTGCGCATGATCCACCACTTGCGAGTAGAGCGTCATCGCAAGATCGGTTGACGGCTCATCGACGCCGCCGACGAGCTTGGCAACGGTGCGCGTCGTGGCATCCTTTCGGCCGGGATCTTCGCGTTCAGGCGAATACGCCAGAAAGAAATCGCTGCCGAAGGTGAGGTTTGACTCACTCAGAATCGGCAGCATCTCGCTGCGCGTCGTGCCGGGATAGGTTGTCGACTCCAGCACGACGAGTTGCCCGTTGCGCAGCGTGCGCGCCACCATGCGCGTCGAGTTCAGAACATAACTCAGGTCCGGTTCGCGGTGTTCGCCCAGCGGAGTCGGCACGCACAGGATGATGACATCGGCTTCAGCGAGTCGCGATGATTCATCCGTGGCTTCAAAGCGATCTGAAGCTGCGAGCGCCTGCGCAAGATCATCGCCAAGATGCTTGAGGTACGTTTCGCCTCGTCGCAACCGCTGGATCTTCGCCGGGTCGATGTCGTAGCCGAGCACGCGGTAGCCCGCCTCATGCACCGCGCGCACCAGCGGCAGACCCACATAGCCCAGGCCAACGACGGCGATGAGCGCAGTCTTGCTCTCTATGCGCGTGCGCAGTTCGTCGGCGGGTGAGGAAGAAGTTGAAGCGGGCATGGTGCTCATGATCGGCCCAATCCATCGATGCGACCAGTTCATACGAGCCGATCAGAGCGGCGGATCGCGCGCTTCTTTCCGAACTTGCTTGAGCGACTCGCAAAGACTCCAGCCCACGGCAGCCACGCGATCTCCGCGCGCGAGCGAGACGAACGTCATGCTCGCTCACGCCTCGGCCTGGTGCCTTCATTGGGGTCACCACAAGTGGGCGTCATCCTCGAAGTCCGTCACTGCAGGTTGACAGGCATCACGACATACGTGAAATCCTGACCCGTGCGGATGACACCGGGCTTGTTCGGCGCCTTGAACTCGAAAATGACATCGCGGCTGTCCACGACCTTGAGCGCATCGGTGATGTAACTCGGATTGAAGCCGATCTCCAGAGCATCGCCCTCATAATTGGAGAGGTCAAGATGAATCTCGGCCTCACCCATTTCCGGCGCTCGGCTGGTGAGGGTGAGCGTCTTCTTATCGAAACTCATCCGCACGCCCTTGGATTCTTCGTTGGTGAGCAGCGCAGCCCGGCGAATGGCGCTGGCGAGTGTCTGCGCATCGAAGCTCGCCTTCTTATCAAGGTCGCGTGGGATCACGTCCTCAAACGGAGGGAATGCGCCTTCGATCAGATTGCTCGAGAGCACTGCGGCATCGGCGCCCTCCCCCACTGCGACAATAACCTGGTTCTTTTCGATGGCCACTTTCACCGGCACCTCACCGTCCGAGATAAGGCGATTGATGAGATTGAGCGCTTTGGTCGGGATGATGCACGATGATTTTCCTTCCTTGGCCTTGCAGGAGCCCACAGCAAGTGCGAGCCGCCGACCGTCGGTGGCGACCAGACGTAGTTTCTTGCCGTCCCTGTCGTACAGCACGCCGTTGATGGCGTAACGACTGTATTCGGCAGCGGCGGCGAAAAGCGTGCGGCTGATGAGCGCGTGCAGGATATCCGATGAAATCTCGCAATCGACCTTGGCATCACCGAACTCACGCACTGCGGGCGCCTCTTTCGGATCAAAGCCGTACACCTTGTAGTGCGCATCTGCCCCTCGGATGTGCATGGCATCATCGTCGGTTTCGAGCGTGAGTGTCGGGTCGTCAGAAGCGCGAACGATTTGTGTGAGCTTGTCTGACGGGATGAGCGCCTCCCCCTCCTTCTGCACATCAACCTGATCCACAGAGAGGCGCAGCCCGACTTCAAGATCCGTGGCGGCAAGCGTCAATGCGCCTCCCTTGGCAGAGAGCTTCACGCACTGGAGTACAGGGGTCGGGGTCCGCCCGACCACGACGCCCGCGACGAGGTTGACGGCTTCCTGGAGAGCAGCACGATCGCAGATGACCTTCATGGATGGAATCCTTCTGACTAGGTAATTGGACGGACAGTGTAGCAGAGAGGCGACTACTGCGGCGATGCGATGGGTTTCGGGGTCGCCAGCCGAAGCGGGCTCGCCGGCCGATCAAGCTGAACGGGGCATACTGAATGACCGGCACTGGATGAGCGGTTGCAGAGACGATATGATCTGGTTCCCCGCCAGCCCCCACGGGCCTGGCTCAGGGGCAGTAGCTCAATTGGGAGAGCGCCTCGGTCGCATCGAGGAGGTTGTGAGTTCGAGTCTCATCTGCTCCACTATCACGGCATCCGCGCCTTGAAGAATAAGGCCCACGGTCTTCCCGGCCGTGGGCTTCTCGTTTGAGCGATGAGGTCGAATCGCACTCCACATCCAAGCCGCCATCCTCTCGGACGCATCAATTCGCCCTTGAATTGTACGAGCCGTCTGCTGTGCTGATGCGCACAACTTCGCCGATCTCAATGAACGGCGGAACGCGCGTTTTCAATCCCGTCTCCAGCGTGGCTTCCTTGAGTTGATTCGTCGCTGTCGCTCCCTTGATGCCGGGCGGCGTGTCGGTGACCTCCAAGTCAACCGTCGGCGGCAACTCGATCGACACCGGGTTGCCGTCGGCGAACAGCACCGTAATCTGTGTGTTCGGCTTCACATAGGGCATGTAATCCGCGGCAAGTTCCTTATCGAGCGTCACCTGCTCGAACGATTCATTGTCCATGAAGACTGGACCCGAAGCATCGGAATAGAGGTACTCCATCGTCCGGCGATCGAGATCGATCCGCTCAATGTCCTCGCCGGAGCGCAGCCGCTTCTCGATGATCGAGCCGTTGTTCAGATTCTTGATCTTCACCTGCACGAACGCGCGCAGGTTGCCCGGCGTCACATGCTGGAACTGGGTGATGACAAAGAGATTGCCGTCGAGTTTAATGGCCATGCCCGGCCGCAGATCGGTGGATTTCATAGAAAGGCTTCCTGCTGATTAATGCGAAGCGGGCATTATAGCCGGCCTTCAACGACGTGCTTGCAGTTTGAGCTGCCGTGGAAGTCTAATCCGGCAATGAAGAGATGTGGATGTTTCAAACACCCGCCGTTGAAGCCACGGCGGCAGGGCCGACTACTGCAGGTTGCCAGATCAACGGTATGGTTTCGAGGATCTATGGACCTGTGGACTAGCTGCTAGCAATCTACCGCTCCACCTCCGCCGTCACATAATTCGGCGCTTCCTTTGTGATCTGGATGTCGTGTGGATGCGATTCGATGACGCCTGCGCCGGTGATGCGGACGAACTGAGATTGCGTGCGCAGTTCATCGATCGTCGCGCAGCCGCAGTAGCCCATGGCTGAGCGCACCCCGCCGACCATCTGGTAAGTGAATTCAGACAACTTGCCTCGATACGGCACGCGGCCTTCGACGCCTTCGGGGACGAACTTATTGGTCTGACCCGACTGGGCGACGCCGGCTTGTGCATAGCGATCTGCGGAGCCCGCGCCCATCGCGCCGGTCGAGCCCATGCCGCGGTACGTCTTGAATCGTCTGCCCTGATGAATGACGAGTTCGCCAGGACTTTCATCGAGACCCGCAAAGAGTGAACCGAGCATGACAGACGATGCGCCTGCTGCGATGGCCTTGGCGATATCACCAGACTGGCGAATGCCGCCGTCGGCGATGACGGGAACACCTTCGGGACCGTGCTTGCTGGCTTCGCTCACTGCATTTGCAATGGCGGTCAACTGCGGCACACCAACGCCTGCAATGATGCGGGTGGTGCAGATCGATCCGGGACCGATGCCGACTTTGACTGCATCGGCGCCGGCTTCGATCAGATCACGGGCCGCCTCGGCCGTGGCAATGTTGCCAGCAATGACTTCGATGTTGTATCGCGCCTTGATCTCGCGGATGGTGTTAATCACGTTGGCGGAGTGGCCGTGCGCGGTATCAACGACAAGTACATCAACCTCGCTCCGGACAAGTGCCTCAGCCCGGTCAAGCCCCGCTTCACCGACACCGACCGCAGCACCCACGCGCAGCCGACCACGCTCATCGCGGCAGGCGCCCGGATGCTTGCGAATGTTATCGATGTCCCGCATCGTGATAAGACCGGCGAGGTTGCCAGCGCTGTCTACAAGCAGGAGCTTCTCGACTCGCGCGCGGTTGAGGATGTTCTCGGCCTGCTCAGGCGTCGTTTGGGGCGGTGCGGTGATCAGATTCTCCCTCGTCATCGCGTTGCCCACCAGAAGGGATCCAGTCATCGAGGGATCAAGGGATCGAGTCGACCCGACTCCTCGGTCCCTTGATCCCTCAATCCCTTGGTCCTTGCCCCCGATGAACTTCATGTCTCGTCGGGTCAGGATGCCGACGACACGGCTGCGGCCGGCCCCATCGACCGTCACCGGGAAGCCCGAGACGTTTTGCTCATCCATCAGCCGCATCGCGCGATCAATCGTGTCTTCGGGGCTCAGCGTGATCGGGTCGGTGATGACGCCGTTCTCGGAGCGTTTGACCTTGGCGACTTCGCGGGCCTGCGCTTCGATGCTGAGGTTCTTGTGGATGATGCCGATGCCGCCCTCCTGCGCCAGCGCAATCGCCAGGGCAGACTCCGTGACCGTATCCATCGGTGCGGAGACGAGTGGGATGTTCAGCCGAATATTTCGCGTCAGACGAGTGGACGTGTCGGTTTTATCCGGCGTGACATTGCTCAGCCGCGGGATGAGCAGGACATCGTCAAAGGTGACGCCGTCCATGTTGGAGGCGATGCGAAGTGAGTGGTGCTCCATTGGATGATTATCCATGGAGTGGCTGAGTTGTCAAGACTCAAACGGTAAGTCGGCGGGCTGTTGGCTGTTGGCTGTTGGCTGTTGGCCGGCTGTAGGCCGGCTGTAGGCAAGGCATCCCTCGCCCCTCTGCCCCTTCGCCTACCTCTCGCGAGACCAAAGAATCCAATCGCCTTGCGGCACCGATGAACCGCGCACTACGGCGGATTCGGCCGACATCCATCGTGATGCTGCGGTCGGTTGCGGTACGTCATTCTGGTCGAGTGCCGCAACCCCGCCATCATCTTTGTGATTCGTGCCGATGGAGTAGAGAATCGGCCGCCCTTCGCGAACGACATAACGAAGCGGTTTCCCGTCGAAGCGATCAATCGGAACCTGCGGCAGGTATTGCGGCGTCAGATCGTCAAGTGACGTTGGCCACTTGCCATGCCGCCGCCGATACAACTCCAGCGCAATCGCCGTCAGAATCCCGTCGCGATGCTGTGCGACCTGATGCGGCTTTATGCTTGCATTCGACAGGGCCGGCATCAGCACAACGATGGGCAAGTATCGCAGTCGCAGGATCATCGACATCTCGAGCTCTTGAACGCGCTGGTCCGGGGAGTCGGCATAGGTCCGCTGCCAAAGCGGCTTTGCTGCTTCCTCGACCAACATTGCATAGAACGCATCGTACTTCGCCATTTGGTCACGGCGGTTGCCCACGATGAAGCCAGCGACAGGCGCTGCGAGGTACGTGCTCAGCGGCATTTCAGTGTCGGCGAGATCGAAATACCCCGAATCCAGCATCGCCAGACTCCGCAGACCGTGCGGCGACAATTTCCCGCCGCCCTCGCCATCATCGGTGAAGTTGCGCTGAAGCCAGTCGGCGAAGAACATACGTTCGCCTTCAAACTGCATGCGCAACGTTCTTTCGCCTGCCGCGCTGCTGATCTCATGTGCGAGTGCCACAAGTGCATCGTCCGTAAACAACTGCGGGTTGTCGCGCAACTGCTCGCCGATCACCTTGAGTGCCAGATCAAGCACAGCGAAGGCCACCAGGTCGCAGATGAGCACTGGATGCTCCTTGAGATGCGTCGGAAGGCGCAACATGGTGACGAGGTTCGCGTACACGATCTCAGCATCGCCATCCATCGCCGCCCGTTTATTGTCCACCTCCAACAACCGGGCGATTTCGCGCATCTTTGCGACGTGGGGCATGATGACTGCAATGAGGCCGTCACTGCCACAGTCCGACTTCATGTCAGGCCAGAGCGGCTGATCCTCCGGCGCGACCTCACAACCGATGGTCAGCCCCATCGCAGGCCTTCTTGCAGCCCGGCGAAAGAGGTCGAGCGATTCACTGTTGCGTTCCAGATACTCTGCTGCAATCGGCCACAATTCTTCCGGCGGATGCGGCCAGTGATCTTGCAATTCTTCAGGCACCGGCTCAAGTGCAAGCAGCCCCTCCCGATACAACGGCCAGCCGCGTTCCTCAGGGGTTGCTGATGCCGCTACCGCGTTGATGTCGGCAACATAGTCATGCATGACCTGCGGCCGATCGAGCACAAAGTAAGCGACCAACGCGGCGTATGTGAGCAGCAGGAAGCCGAAGCCGTACATGCCATAACGGGCCGTGTTCCACCATGCGGGACGGTTGCGTTTCTTCGCGCGTCGAATGAGCACAGCGGCTTGCTGCGTATCGCCGAAGTCACGCACGAGTTGCTCGGCCGAAGCGCCGGCTTCAAGACCGTCGGCAAAGTGGGCAATCAATTCCCGCGCGACATCGGCTCTCTCAATGCGCCAGAGCCGCGTCCGCCGAACAACTTGCATCACAATCGAGCCGAGCGAAGCGGGAAGTTCGGCTTCTTCGATCATCTGCGCAATGTCAAGCCGGCCGGTGATGCGCAGGCGGGCGAAATCGCGCATCGGCGTGTGTGCTGCCCGCGCAAAGAGACCACGTGAATCAGAAGATCGTGGGCCGCGCCCGCTCATGCGATTGCTCCCTTCGCAGCGGCTTCACCTTCAGTGCCGGGCAAAGCGCCGATCGCGCTCATCGCCCCTGCCACCGCTCGCCACTGTTTCATCTCCGTACTCAGGCGTTTCTTCCCCTTGGCTGTGAGCGCGTAGTACTTGCGCTGCCGCCCCGAGTCAGCGTCGCGCCAGGTCGCGCGGATGAACCCCTTGGCCTCAAGGTTGTAGAGCATTGGGTACAGCGTCGATTGACCCGTCTTGAGTACGGCACCCGCTTTGGTCGCCAATTGCTCAATGAGTTCCCAGCCGTACATAGGTCGGCGTTCAAGCAGTTCCAGCACCGCCAAAGGGCCAGCACCTTTCATCAATTCGCGCTCTATTCGCATAGATACCCCTGATGAGCGGTAAGAGGTAAGGGCGATCGATCTCAATGGACAATGATACTAGGTCTTCCATAGTATGCGGCGGACTTTGCTGAAAGTCAAGCCCGAGAAGCCATTTTTCTCCAGCCACTTTGGCTTCATCTCCGTCACGAAGGCGAAGTCAGGTCCACTGCGCGACTTCTTCGCGCACTCGCGTCCGCCGAAGCCAAGGCAGAAGAAATACCGGCCAGAAGAGCATCCAGAGCAGCACCAGCGGCACAATGATCGCCGTCCCGATCGCAACGACAGAGCGCACTTCATCCGGCAAATCGGTCGCGGAGGAGATCTGCATGGCGACGAAAGCTCCGTACGCAAGGGATGCGATCGCTTTGGCCCATGACCACCGCCACAGCCATACTGCTCCAGCGGCGCGTCGCTTCATGAGCATGGTCGCAACGGCGCCAAGGCCGATGCTCAGCACAAGCAGAATCGGCTGCAACACGATGCCCAATGCCCACACAAGCGGTCCGCCTGCCTCCGCCGGACTGCTCTTCAACGCCATGAATGAACCTGCGCCGTACACCAGAACGCCGAATACCGCGAAGATCAGCGAAAAGATGCCGACCACAATCGGCCACTTCGATCGCGGCTCATCTGCCTCGGCCGGATCTGCACCCTCATCGGTAATGATTTCGGACTTGATGTGCTTGCCCGCCTTGAGGATGTAGCCGCAGTTCACGCACAGCACCGCGCCCGGTTCCAGCGCTGCATCACATTCGGGGCACTTGCCGGATGCGGCACTGCTCTCCTCCGCATCGAGATCATCAAGTAGTGAGCCGCCCCAGTTTGATGACGTTGTCCGCTCATCCTCGTCGTCATGACGCCGGCTGTGTTCCTTGCCGCCCTGGCGCGCCGATTCATAGCACGGCTTGCAGTAATACCGGCCGCGAGGATCTTTCACGCGCGGCGAATGTGAGCAATCTTCGCCACAGACCACACAGATTTTTGCAGACTGCGGGCTCATCACGTTTCAGTTCCGCTGCAATCGAACCGGTACGCACTACCGCGTTGACGAGAACAACCTGTCCCGCGCTTCGCGGTACCGCGCCAATGTATTTCGCACAATCTCAGCTGGCAACTCCGGCCCGGGCGACGTCTTATCCCACTTCCCCGCAGCCACCAACCCCAACAGATAATTCCGCACGTATTGCTTATCGAAACTCTCCTGATCGCGACCCGGTTCATACACGTCAGCCGGCCAGAAACGTGATGAATCCGGCGTGAGCACTTCATCGATCAGAATGATCTCGTCAGTCTGGTTGCCCTTCTCATCAAGCGCATATCCGAACTCGAACTTCGTATCTGCCAGAATGATGCCGCGCGACCTTGCATGCTCGGCACCGGCGTTGTAGATCGCAATCGAAACCTCGCGCAAACGCTCCATCACTTCGCGCCCTGCTATCTCAGCCGCGCGATCGAAGTCGATGTTCTCATCGTGACCGACATCGGCCTTGGTCGCGGGCGTGAAGATTGGCTGCGGCAACTGATCGCACTGCCGCAGCCCGGCAGGCAGTTTCACGCCGCACACACTTTGAGACTGCCTGTATTCATTCCATCCGGAGCCGGCAAGATAACCGCGCACGACGAACTCGACAGGAATCACCTTCGCGACTCGGCCGAGCATCATGCGGCCGCGCACTTCGTCATACTGCTCGCGCGGCAGGCCGGCCACATCCTCTGGCTCAGTTGAGATCAGGTGATCGCCGATCAGGTTCAACCTGCGAATGAACGAGAACCAGTTCGTGCTGATCTCGGTGAGCAACCGCCCTTTGCCCGGCACCGGCGTCGGCAGCACCACATCAAACGCGCTGACTCGATCGGTGGCGACGATCAACACACGTGGCGGCGAAGTCTCCGAAGCAGGCGTCTGGTAGATGTCCCGAACTTTGCCCTGCCGCCGACCGGCGAGCGATAGATTCGTCTGATAGACGGCTTTATCCGTCTCACGTTGTGTCATCTGCATGGTGAAAGTGTACCGCGCCGGTCGCCGCGATTCGGACCTGAATACCGCCCGATCCGAACAGCAACCTGCCATAGCTGGACTTCGAGTTGCAAAGCCCTCAGCGCTTCTCCTACCTGCCGCGCTCATAGGTTCCAATGGTGAAGTCGTGCGCGTTCCGCTGATCCGCTTTGTGACTGCTTTCTTCGGTGATCCGCCAGTGCGAAGCGTCGAACTCGGGAAAATACGTATCGCCTTCGACCGTCGTGTGAACATGCGTGATGTACATTCGATCCGCGAGCGGCAGGACCTGGCGATAGATCTCCGCGCCGCCGAGGATAAAGAGTTCGCCGCCATCGCTGGCAAGTTCCTCTGCGCGCTTGATTGCATCGCGCAGGTCATGCACGGCGATCGCACCTTCCGGTCTGTACGTGTGATTGCGCGTCACCACGATGTTGACCCGACCCGGCAGCGGCCCCTTCATTGACTCGAACGTCTTGCGCCCCATGATGACCGGCCGGCCCATCGTGGTCTTCTTGAAGTGCGCAAGATCGCCCGGCAAGTGCCATGGCAGCGTGCCATCCTTGCCAATCACGCGATTCTCCGACATGGCGACGATGAGTGAGATCATGACTGTGAAGAAAGAGGCGCAGCGAGTGGAAGCATACAGAATAGCCGCGTGCCGACAGCCGTTAATCGCCAGCGCGGCAAACCTGCACCCCAACCGCGGGCTTCCGCCACGTGGCTATTGCTCGATCACTGCCATCAAGGAGAACAGGTCCTCAGCGTGATTCACGTCTATGGCACACCTAAGATGAACGGATGTCCACACCTGCCCATTCTGCACATGAGCACGCGAAGCCGACTATTGGCGTCACGATGGGCGATCCTGCGGGCATCGGCCCAGAGGTGCTGCTCAAAGCGCTTTCCGACCCGCACCTCAGGCGACGAGCCCGCTTCGTGATTTATGGCCTCAACGAGCTGCTCACCTACGAAGCTGATCAGCAGGAACTTGATCCGTTCTGGTTCCGCGTGCAGCACGATTCAAGCCGAACCCACCGCGCGATCACCGACAACGTTGTGGTGCTGGATTTTGATGAGTTCGACGGCCTGCTGCGTTCGCCGCGCGAACCGTCCAAAGGCGGCGGGTTCGCGTCGAAAACGTTCGTCGAAGAGGCGCTCAGCGATGCGATGCGCGAGCCCGGTGATGTGCGCCGGCTTGATGCCATTGTCACTGGGCCGATCAGCAAGGAATCGTGGCAGATGGCCGGTTTCAACTGGCCGGGCCACACTGAGCTTCTTGCTCATCGGACGAAAGTCAAACGCCATGCGATGATGTTCGTCTCGCCCCGCTTGAAGGTCGTTCTTGCCACGACGCACGTGCCGCTCATGGAGATTCGCAATCTGCTCACGATCGGCCGCGTGTTCGATCCGATTGACTTGGGCAACGACGCATGTAAGCGGTTGGGCATCACGAAGCCGCGCATCGCGGTGACGGGACTCAACCCACATGCCGGAGAAGCGGGTCAGTTCGGCGATGAAGAGCACCGGCTGATCGAACCGGCGATTAATGTGGCACGCGATGCGGGGATCGATGCGCGTGGCCCGTTCCCGGCCGACACGATTTTCATTGACGCAGCTGCCGGGGAATATGACCTGGTGGTCGCGATGTACCACGATCAGGGCCTGATTCCGGTCAAGTTGCTCGGTTGGGACAAGGCAGTCAACTGGACCATCGGCCTGCCGATCATTCGCACGAGTCCCGACCACGGCACGGCTTTCAACATTGCCGGGCGAAACAAGGCGAGTGCTGGATCGATGACCGCCGCGATCGAACTCGCGCTGGATTTGGCAACGCAGCCGCTTGCGGCCTCGCACGAACGCCGCACCGCCGTATCCTGATTCGCACATCCCGCAGCGCGGCGTCGTATTGAGCCGATAAAGCGGTGCCGTCGTATCATCGACGCCCGTCTCAACCGGCTTATGGCGACACCAACCACCATCATCATTCCCTGCTACAACGAGGCGGAACGCCTCGACGCCGACGCGTTCATGGAGTACGCAGCGCGCGAGCCGGATGTGCGCTTTCTTTTCGTTGATGACGGCTCGACCGACGACACCGGAACATTGATCGAACGACTTGCGTCCGAGAATGAGGCGTTCGACGCGCTCCGTCTACCGCGCAACATGGGCAAGGCCGAGGCGGTGCGTCTTGGCATGCTGAGAGCATTCGAGGATGGCGCGTCGTATGCCGGGTTCTGGGACGCCGACCTGGCGACGCCGCTGGATGACATTCGGGTGTTCCGCAATCTGCTCGATCAGCGCGATGATATTCAGATGATCTTCGGTTCTCGCGTGAATCTGCTCGGGCGGTCTGTAAAGCGAAATCTTGTTCGCCACTGGGTCGGCCGCATCTTCGCCACGCTCGCGGTGGCCGTGATTCGCGTACCGATCTACGACACGCAATGCGGCGCGAAGATGTTTCGACAGACTGAACTGGTCAGGTCCATCTTTCAGGACCCGTTCATCTCGAAATGGATCTTCGATGTGGAACTTGTCGCGCGGCTCACCCGCGCCAAGCGCCTCGCCGGGGCGAACAACAACGTGCCCCGGCCGCACGACATTATCTATGAACACCCGCTGTTCGTCTGGCGCGATGTGGCGGGATCGAAACTGCGCTACAGCGACTTCTTCATCGTCGGGATCGACCTTGTTCGCATTTACGGCAGGTACATCAAGCGGTGATGAATCGACCGAAGAACACGGCCGAACTCGGGCGCGAGCAGCTTGATAGTGATCCGAATCTCGCTGCACTTCGCTCCAGACCGCTGCATGCAGTGTGTCGGCGATTGATCCGCGCGCTGCAGACGAAGCGGCGCGAGACGCCGGCGCTGCTCAAGTTGGTGCTGGGGACCGTACTCGTCGTTATCTTTTCGCCGTGGTGGGCATACATGCGACTGCGCACGTTGCTGCGCGGACCGGTGAGAACGCTAGCCGAGACGACTTCGGGCCATCAGCTTGAGTGTCACCTGCCAGACATGATTCAGACGTACTTGTATTTGTTTGGCGCATGGGAGCCGGATGTTGCGGCGTTTCTTCGCCGGCGTCTCCAGCCGGGCGACGTCTTCATCGATGTCGGCGCGAACGTCGGCTACTTCTCGTTCATGGCATCGGAACAGGTGGGTGAGAACGGGCACGTCATCTCTATCGAGGCGTCGCCACGTATCTTCGCACAGTTGCAGCGCAACGCGGCGCTCAATGAGACGCCCGGCAACATGCGCCTCATTAACAAGGCCGCTTCCGACCGCGTTGCGACGATCGACCTCTATCGCGGACCATCACATAATCTCGGCCTCACCAGCACGTGCCAGCACCGCGGCATGAAATCGGATGGCACGATCGAAGCAGCGCCGCTGCACGAGCTGGTCGGCGATGAGTGCCTGAGCCGCGCCCGGCTTATCAAGATTGACGTCGAAGGGGGCGAAGATGCGGTGCTATCGGGACTTGCGAAGAGTCTTGATCGCTTGCGGCAGGATGTTGAGATTCTCGTGGAACTGTCGCCGGCATGGTGGAGCGACCGAGAGAAGACGCCGCGCGATGTGCTTGCGCCGCTCGTCGAGTCCGGCTTCAACATCTATGAAGTCTGCAACAACTACTGGCCATGGCGATACATGTGGCCGCGTAGCACCGAGCCACCGAAGCGCTTTCACGGCAATCTCAATCAGCGCGTGAATCGCCTCGACTTCGTCCTCTCGCGCGTCGATGCCGATGCGCTGTAAATGGGCTCCATGTTCCCCGTTTGGCCGCAACGCGCAGCGGAGCGTTCCCCGTCAGGCCCATCTCTCAAATCGGCGATTCAAACGCGGAAGGAATGTGCTTCACTTTCGCCTCTTCGCCATCCGGCCAGATGATCGCCACTACATCGAAGCGAAGGGGTTTTCCACGATAGCGCCTCGTCTGTTGTAGGCGAGATGCAATCCGCGCCAACCGCTTCTGCTTCCTGAAACCTACCTGCTCTTCAGGCAATCCATGAGCAGTGTCGCCGCGCGTCTTGACTTCGACAACGACAAGCGTCTCACCATCCGGATCAAGCGCAAGCAGATCAATTTCATCGCTGACGGATTGCAGATTACGTGCAAGAATGCGGTAGCCGCGCGTGCGCAGCCATCGCTCCGCCTCCCGTTCACCCCGCGCTCCAAGCGGCAGATTGCCCCCTCGCCCCAGCAGATCCGCAATGCCCCGCATCCACCTCACTCGGTTTGCTCCGCCATTGGGCCGCCGTAGCGCTGAAGCGCGACTTCGAGCAGACGCCGTGCCATCACCGTAAGATCGCTGGTAACGCGGTCCTCAAGTAGAGACTCCATGTAGCGCGTCTGTTCAGTATGAAATCGCAGATTGTGCAGGTGCCTGAGCAGCGTTCGCTGTACTTCCAGATCGTATAAATCGCGCCGGGTCTGCTCGAACTGTGCAAGGTGAAGCCACATTGTCGTACTTGCGAGGACAATCGGTTCCGTCGTGTCGCCGACCTTCAACCCCTGCAGGTACGGCTTGATTGCATCACTGATGGCAATGTCGTGGAAGCCCTCCGGACCAACGGTGAACGACTGCCATGTGCCGTCGCCTTGGCCGATGCTTTGAGCAATCTGCGAGAACGGCTCGTCCGCCTCAAGCATCGACTTGACGCGCCCGATCATCTCCTGGTCATCGTTGGAGACGCGGATTCGTGAGAGGTGAATAGTGGGTGGAGGATTGAATTCGAGTTCGCGGCGACGGTACTCGCGCTCGACATCTTTCCATGACACAATCACGCGCGGCATGATCTTTTCATGAAGCAGTCGCCGTATCAGCTCCTCATCAAGCCGACCGCGAACGTATTGATCGATCGTCGTCACCTCGCCCATCTCTTCCAGTCGCTGCTGTGCCCCCGAGAGGGTGCCGCCACCCATCGCGATGGTGCGTTCACGCATGTAGCGCATAAAGGCAAAGAGACCTTGCCTCTCTTCCGGCTTGAGCGACGCCTGCGCTTCAGCGAGAAAGAGCTCATCTTCAATGAGCGTACGCAGATGCGTCACGATGATTTCCCAAGCTCGGTCGCGAAAGGCGATATCACTCAAGCGCCGGCGCTCTTCAATGAGCTGGTTCTCAAGTGGCCCAAAGAACTGATCAGCGTAGACCGGCCTGCCGTTAATCTGCCCGACCAGACTATCGACGATGTACACCTGCCCTGGCTCAAGCGCCGCTAGACGTGAGCGGTCCTGAGGCGCGCCTGACACCGCCTCCGACGATTCCGACTGTTCGCTCTCGACGGGCTCCGAAACAATCGCATTCGGCGAAGAATCACTGCCTTGCTTAACGCCAGCGATTGAATGCTCGTTCGTCGTTTCAGCGTCAACGTTCACCTGCGCAAACTCTGCGAGAGCGATCCGCCTCGTCGCATTGTTCGGCAGGACGGTCTCATATACCGCGCAGCCGACCATCATCGTCGCAAAGAAGAAAGTGCAGACCGACACGGCTGCGGCGTTCACTGAAGGGGCTGGTGCGGTCATCACAGTTCGCGGTGCATTTTCAACTGAAAAACCAAGCAGGGGCGCTGCGGATTGTACCACATCGCGGCGCTATACTCGGAGGCGGCCGGTTGAGGGCTTATGCTCGATGTGCTTCGTCGAAGAACCGGCGCTCACGCTGAATGAGAACACAATGGGCAGATTGCTGCTTCGTCAAATTCGGCGCCACAGCTGCAAAGGAAGACCATGACACAGGATGAAACGCCAAAACTTCACATCGACAGCGACTGGAAGGCCCAGGCACAGGCCGAGAAGGAGCGGTTGGCGGCTCAGGAGCAGCAGAAAGCCGCTCAGCAGACCGCTGCCGGCGAACACGGCCTACCCGAAGCGAACTTTCGCACTCTGGTGAGCGTTCTGGCTTCGCAGGCCATCATGGGTCTAGGCGCCTATGCCGACCCCAAGACCGGTCGGGCCGTCGTCGATCTCGAAGGCGCGAGGTTCAGCATTGATCTGCTGGCGGTGCTTGAAGAGAAGACCAAGGGCAATCTGGAGAAGGATGAGGCGGAAGAAATCAAGCAACTGCTCGCGGAGTTGCGATCCCGCTTCGTGCAGATATCGCAACTTGTTGCAGAGCAGCAAGCACGACAGGCGGTGGGAGCCGCCGCCGGTGAAACCGGCACGCCATCAATCGAGTTGTAGTCGTCGGCCTGAATCGCTCCGCCGTGATGCCGCTCGACGCTGGACTGTCATAGCAGCTCGCTGATGACCTCATCGGCAAGCATCAAGCCGTCCCGCGTGAGCCGCAAGCAGTCATTCGCCCATACAAGGTGGCCGCGATCAATTGCCTGGCGAACCGCGATGTCGCGCGCTTCACCACGCCTGCCTTGTGCAAGCAGATGTTGATACCGCTCGCGCTCGATTCCCTTGATCAAGCGCAGCGACAGCATCAACTCCTCCCCCACTCGTACATCCGCATCGACCTGCTCAACCTCCGTGATCGGCGGCAGATCGCGTGACTCGATGTACTCTCCAAGGCGAGCCACATTCTTCCAGCGCGTTCCATTCCAATGGCCTGAAGCACTGGGGCCAAACGGCCACCAATTCGCGTTCGTCCAGTACAGCAGGTTGTGATTGCACTGCTCACCTGGTTTCGCCCACGCGCTGATTTCATAATGTTCATAACCGTGGGCCGCAAGTGCATCAATCGTCAGTTCATACATTGCTGCTTCCACATCATCGTCGATTGGCTGCACGGACCCGGCACGCATCCGAGCAGTCAGCGCGGTATTCGGCTCATACATCAAGCCATAGCAGCTGAGATGCGCAGGCGCGAGTGCAAGAGCCGCATCAAGGTCAGCCCACCAGTCATCGAGCGTTTGGCCGGGGATGCCGAAGATGAGATCAAGATTGACTCGAGCGATGCCAGCTCCGCGGAACCACTCAACGGCCCGGCCGACGTTGGCGGGATCATGCCAGCGTTCAAGCGTCTTGAGGTGTATCGGATTGAACGACTGCGCGCCGATCGACACCCGATTGACGCCGCCAGCCGCGAGCGTCTTCGCCAGCTCAGGCGTGACGGTCTCGGGGTTGGCTTCCACGGTGAATTCGATTCCCTCTCCCGCCCAAGGCGCGAGAGCCGCCAGCAGCCGTTCCCACAGGTCGATTCTAAGCAGCGTCGGGGTGCCGCCTCCGACAAAAATGGTGCTGGGGTGGGGGACGATTTGGGGATGGAAAGTGGAGAACGCCTCAATCTCCTCGATCAGTCTGCCCGTAAACGATGCTTGCCGGTCCCGGGAATCCACGATGCTGTAGAAGTCGCAGTAATGACATTTGTGGAAGCAAAACGGCACGTGCAGATACCACCCCAGCTTGACCGCCGGAGCGCCTCCACCGCCCGCAGGGGCCTCCAAAGGCCCTTTGAAGAGCTCCCGCGCAGTTATCGGGCGGTTTCCTTGTTGGAAGCCAGCCCTAGGTGTGGTAATCTGGATGCGACTCTGGCAAGGCACGTGAAGGTTCCCGGAGTATTGGGCCGCCGGGCCCATCGGGACTGATGAATGAATGCAGATCATAGCCAGGGCAGCATGCGTCAAAGGTGATTCTCATGGGTATCTGGCTCGTCATGAGATCTGCGAATGGGCAGGAGCGGCCGTTCCCTGTGAACGACCGGATCACGATCGGCCGGGAGACGCGCTGCAATGTCCGCATCGCCGTCCCATCCGTCTCTGAGCGCCACTGCGAGATCGTCGTCGAGCGCGGAGTTCCACGCCTCGCCGACCTCGACGCTGGTCCGCGGCATAGCGGAACATTCCACAATGGGAGTCGTGTTCGCGAAGCCGTCCTGAACCATGCAGACCGGCTCACGATCGGTCCTGTGACGTTTGAGGTGCGCATCGAGACGGAACCGAAGGACGCCACATCCAGCGCAGCGTCGATGAACTGCGCATCAACGGAAGTGCGCTCAAAGCCCTTCGACCCCGGCTCGGCAGGGTGACCGGTTTACATCAGGTTCTCGAACACAAAGTAGACGAACATGGCGCTCATCAGTGCAAGTTGCGCCAGAACCGCGCCGCGCGGCAGCGTCCGCGCCCAGATGATCGGAAGCAGCACGACCCACACCGCGAGGTAACGGTCATAAACCGGACCGGCCGTGATGGTGTAAAGCGGCAAACCCGCAGCCAGCATCCAGAAACCCAGCCGGCACACCGCCCCCTCGCCTAGCAGCGCACTGCGCGACCACGTCACCGCCAGCATGGCGATGAGCGACATAACGCCCGTTCCTGTTAGAGCGGCAATGATCAAAAGCTGCACCTTGCCGCCGGGCAACATCAACTTGACACCTGTCGCGATCACGCCCATGTAGATGGGCTGTGTTGCCGCTGCTTCCATGCTGAGAAGTTGATACTCAACTCGTGCAAAGAGGTCGGGAGGGAAAAGGAAGCCAAAGAGCGTCCCTGCGACTCCCCCTCCGATCATCCACCACCTCCAGCTGCGATATCGCAGCTCGCTGAACACCGGCCAAAGGAACGCCGCCGTAAACGGCAGCGCCGCGGCGAGCAGATACGTCATGGGATCGAGTCGAAAACCGAAGGCAAAGAGCCCCTGATAATCGCTCGTCACCAAGCCACCCCAATGAAGCCAGAGCGGCAGACGGCTCAGCCCCGCAATCATGCAAGCCGCAATCCACGGCCAGGAGCGCAGCCCGTCGCGCTCAAAGGCAACGAGTGCAGCCGCTCCAGCCAGCGCTATCCCCTGCGGGCGATGATGCAGCAGAGTTGAAAGCAGTAGCGTAAAGAGCGCCAGCGCGCATCGGCGGACCACGACCGACTCGCTCGTAAGTCCCCATACGAACGCCCACATCATCCACAGGCCGAAAAAATTGAACGACGGTTCGCTCATCAGCATCTGCGCGACCCACGCGTTGTATGGCAGAAGCACATAGAGCAGTGCGATCAACGCCAGCATCCAACTCCGCGCGCCGCACCGCATCGCAATAAGCAGCAGCGGAATCGCGCCGCCGATGAAAAACAACATCGAGATGAGCCGCAGATCATTCATCTCATTACCGATCATCTGTGCCCCGGCCGCGTAAGGCCAGAAGAACGCCGGCCCCTTGACTTCCTGGTAGTTGATCGCTGTGTCAACATTCCAGCCACTCTGGACGATGCCGTCGATCGGCCGCTTCATCAGCAGTTCATCGCGCACATCGGGGTAATCGAGAATGTTCGTGCCGTAGCGCAGCGCAAGCCCCGCAACGATGACTATCAGCATCGCAAGTGCAAACCATGGTAGAGCCATGCTCGACCGATCGATTGAACTGTTTCGTGCGTCGTGCGTCATCATCACCGGCAAATCATTCAACCTTGAGCGTTCGCTTCTTCATGAACCGGCACACCCCTGCGAGGCGTCGCCACCCATCGCCAGAGGTAGGCGACGATCGATCCGCCGACGCGCCGCCGCAGACTGAAGAAGTTCCGAATAGCCCACACGGGCAGTCGAGCGATTGACCATGCGATCCGTATCGGTTCACGCGGAACGCTTCGCTTGATGTAACCGGACCGCGCCATCGTGCGCCCGCCGATCAGGTTCATCCAAAAGACATCCTCAGCGCACAACTCCGGCCGGGCTGCGTCGTGTCCTTCCTGCGATGGAAAGCTCGTGTTCTCCGGCTTGACCTTCTCTGCAATCTGACATCCCGGTACATGCGTCGGCAAGTCATAGAACTCCTGCACACGATCGAGCACCGACCCCGGATTCTTACGGATGTCGTCATTCTGCACGACCAGAAACTGCGCGGGATAACGGGCCTCCGCCGCCTCCGCCGCCTTCATGCAAGCCCGCCAAACAAGAGCGCAGGCCAGCGGGTGATACCGCAGCGCAAAGTGCCGGCGAACGTGCTCACGCTTGCGGTCGCCCTGATGTTTGTATGAAAGCATGAACGAGTACGGCTCGCGCAGCAGCACAACGATCTTGACGCCCGGCATCTGCTGCATGATGCGATCGAGCCAGTTGATGTGGTGCGGCGTCTTCTCGACCACGATCGATTTGCCTTCCGCGCGGCCGATCGCTCGACACACGCCGACGAACAACTCACCCGCCGTCGGCCGCTCTGGCAGTTCCTCACGCATGCGATCGAGAACCCCCGGCAAAGTGTCGCGCGTGATGTTGCGAAGCGAACCGGCACGTGCCCCTATGACCGATGTAATGCACTCGCCGCCCTTGAGGCGGGCCAACACCGCGTCGACCTGCTCGGGTGTGTACCGGCCGCCTTCGCCGCGCGGCTCCACGTATCCACGACCCCAATACAACGTCTCACCAAACGACGCAGTATCCGGATGCTCATTGAAGCATCGGCACAACCACGTCGTCGCAGCGCGCGGCATCCCCGCCATGAGGCGCGGCAGGAAATGTTCGGAGGGTGCGGACACGGCTGAATGATAAGTGTGATGCGACGGACGTGATGCTGTGGCACATGAACCGCATTGATGTTGATCGAGACCAGCCACCGCCTCATCGTCTCACCATATCATCTGTCATGCCGTTCACCATCGTCGAATTCGAGACAACGCCGAACCCCAACGCAGTGAAGTGTTGGCTCAATCGGCCGATCAGCGAGGTGCCGCGTAGTTTTCTCAATGCCCAGATGGCTGAGGACGATCCCATCGCGCGGGCTCTTTTCGAGCGGGCCGGCGCGACAACTGTACTGTTCAACGGCGATTGGGTCACGGTCAATAAGTCTCCCGACGCGGACTGGAGCAGAGTCAAGCCGGCGATTGCCGCCGTTCTCGCGGAGGCGGAGTGAGTGAAACGCGCTGCAAGCAGCACATCGACCAGATCACGACGTACATCGCGCGATCGCGCCATTGCCGAGAAACTCATCGCGTGGTTCACCGTGCACCAGCGTGATTTGCCGTGGAGGCGCACGCGGCGGGGCAAGCGATGCGCCTGGGCTGCGCTCGTGGCAGAGGCGATGCTTCAGCAAACCCAGGTGGCGCGGGTGATTGATCGATTCACCGCTTTCATGGCTGCGTTCCCAACGCCTGCTGCGCTCGCTCACGCCGATGAGCAACAGGTTCTTCTCATGTGGCAGGGGCTGGGATACTACCGGCGGGCACGGCATCTCCATCGGGCTGCCCAGATCATCGTGGAGAAATTCGGCGGCAGAGTTCCACAAGACGCTGCCGATCTCATGACCCTGCCGGGGGTCGGCAGATACACAGCCGGTGCGATTGCATCAATTGTCTTCGGTCGTGCGGAGCCGATCGTGGATGGCAACGTCCATCGCGTCCTCACACGTCTTGATGCTGTTCACCACGCCGCGAATGGCCGCGAGGGTTCAACCTGGTCATGGTCCAGGGCTCAAGAGATGGTGAAGGCCGCAACCAATCCGGCGGTATTGAACGAAGCGCTCATGGAACTCGGCGCGACCGTGTGTACGCCCCGTGCGCCGGACTGCACCCGTTGCCCCGTTGCCCGGCACTGCATTGCAAAGGCGCGCGGGGAGCAAGGCATCATTCCGCCGGCCAAATTGCCGGCCGCACAGTACCAGGTTCACCACCACGCCATCATCATCCGCTGCCGCACATCGCCTGCGCGACTACTTCTTGAACAGAGGCCGCGCACGGGCCTCTGGGCTGGGATGTGGCAGGTGCCGACAATCGAGAGTTGCGAACCTCTGACGATCGCGCAACTGGCGCGGCGCATGAAGATCAACGCAAACTCGCTCTCGAATGGCGGCCGCTTCGACTACCAGACCACGCACCGCCGCATCACGTTTCACATCTATTCTGCTTCACTGGCCAGAGCGAATCGCGCAGGCGTTTGGAGAGAACGCTATGAGATTGACGACCTTCCTATGAGCAACGCGCAACGACGCATCCTGCGCGAGTTCGCATCCTAATCACCCATCGAGCGCATCACCATCGTGCAGCAACTTCTCGACCAGATCATGTGCAGCGATTGTCTTGATGCGCTATCGCGCGTGCCCGACCAATGCGTTGATCTTGCCTATCTTGATCCGCCCTTCAATACGGGGCGGACCATGGCCGGCCGCAACGGATCGTATGCCGATTCATGGGACGGCGTGGAGGGACACCTCCACATGATGGAGCCGCGTCTTCGCCAGGTTCATCGCGTACTCTCCCCCACCGGCTCGATTCTCCTGCATTGCGATTGGCGCACTTGCCATCACCTTCGCCGAATGCTTGATGAGATCTTCGGCCCGGAACAGTTCGTGAACCACCTCATCTGGCGCTACGGCCTGGGCGGTTCATCGCCACGTCGATTCGCGCGCAAGCATGACGACATCCTGTTCTACTCGAAGACCGATGACTACTGGTTCAAGCCGCCAATGGTTCCCGCCCAAAGCGCACGCATGAAGGGCATGATGAAGAAGGCGACGGACGTCATCGATGTTCCGTCGCTCAATAACATGGCAAGCGAGCGTTGCGGCTACCCAACACAGAAGCCAGTTGCACTGCTCGAACTGCTCATCAGCGCCTGCTGCCCGCCCGGCGGACTCGTGCTCGATCCCTTCTGCGGCAGCGGCACCACGCTCGTCGCAGCGGCGCACCTGGCCCGGCGGTACATCGGCATCGATATCAACGATGGGGCAATCTCCATCGCAAGCGATCGACTCGCCGTTGCGATGGAGTTAGGCGTTAGGAGCCAGGAGTTAGGAGTTAGGAGTTAAGTTAGGTCGCCGAGAGAGACGGCTGCTCGCCTTCTTGCTCTCGATGTGTTCCGGATAGTGTATATCCTGAACGCCTCATCTCGAATCCCTAGCTCCTAGCTCCTCCCGATGATCGAAGCCGCCGCCAATGTGAAACTGCTTTGTCTTGACGCTGACGGCGTTCTGACTGATGGTTCGATCAACATCAACGATCAGGGCGTTGAGACCAAGCGATTTCACGTGCGCGATGGCACCGGCATCCGCGTCTGGCTTCGGCTCGGGTACGACGTCGCCATCATCACCGGCCGGTCCGGCCTCGCCCTGCGGCACCGCGCTGATGAACTCGCTGTGCCCTACGTCTTCCAGGGCGTCAAGGAAAAAGGCAAGTGCTTTCTTGATCTGCTCGAGCGGCTGGGTCTGCACGCCTCGGAGGCGGCGATGCTGGGCGATGACCTGCCCGACCTGCCGCTTCTCAACCGTTGCGGCTATCCTATGGCCGTCGCCGACGCCGTCCCCGAAGTCAAAGCGGTCGCCGCCTTTACCACCAAAAAAACCGGCGGCCACGGCGCAGTCAGGGAAGCGATCGAACACCTGCTCGACGCCCGCGATCAGTGGAACGAGGCCATCTCGCTCTTTGAGGAGTGACACTGCTGATGAGCGCGAATGCGCACAGCAAGGAACCGACCGAGGTGACCATCAATGCGTGTATCAAAAGTCACACTTCGCGGCCTCAGTTCTGAAACCCGCTCTTGGTGAGAATCGACATGGACACACCGCGTAGACAGCTTCTCGACGACGGCGCACCTCCCCCCGTTCGCACTGGCCCGAGCAAGCCACTTCTGATTCTCACTTGCGGCGGCATCGTCGCAGCGCTGCTGCTCATTGTCATATTGAATATCGATCAGGAGCCGCGCGGCAGCAAGCACCTCACTGATGAGCAGATCATCGAGCTCATCGCGCCGCCCAGCCCGTTGACCGACGCTGACCTCGCTCAAGCCGGTGACCGAATGCAGCCGCTTCGCGCTCAGCGTGGCTGGATCCAAACGCACAACAGCGATGGCACACCGGCACAGCGATACCGCTGCGAGGCACTTGATCCAGCGCCGGACGGCATGGGGCCTGGATGGCTGGAGATGACTCAGCCGCGCATGGAAATCTTCTCCGACGATCGCATCATTTCCATCGCCGGAGATACCGCCTTCACGTACGCCCCGCAGCGGGCTGTCGAGCAAGGGACCGTAACCGGAAACGTCGTGGTCAGGGTCTTTGACTATGAACCCGGTCAGCCCATCGACCCGGAACACGATGAACCGGCAATGACCATGCATACAGCCGAGGCGTCATTCGAGAACTTCCTCGGCGAGATTAGCGCAGGCGGCGGCGTCCTCATCGAAGGGCCCAATTTCACCATGCCCGGTGATCGGCTGAGTATTCTGATCGACGATCAACACGATGAAGTTCGCATTACCCTCGCCAAGGTCGAGTACATCCGCTTCGTACGTGAAGATCGAGAGCGATCGACCCGGTCGTACTCTTCAGCACGTTCGGCACAAGGGTTTTATTCGCGCACAGCTTCGCTGGCTGCGTCGCGTTCCGAGCCGTCTTCAGGGGGCTCTCACAGCGCTGACGCTGCCGATTCGCGCTTCTACCTCTTGACGTTACAGGACAACGTTCGGATCGATGAAGGCACGCGTGCCGCCCGCCGCACCGCATCTGGTGACCGCCTCGAACTGATCTTTACCTCAAAATCCGAATCGCTTGATTCCCCGCTTGCGTTCCTGCCCCCGTCAATCACCTCTGCGCTCGCGCACTCATCGGCCGCCCCCAGCCCCGCCGCCAGACGATCATTCAACCTTCGCGCAGCCCTCACGGCGATGACGCTCGGCTCACTCTCCCCAGTGACTCAACCGCGTGCCGGCGGCATCGAGTCGCTCCTCGGTGAAAACATCACGCTCGTCCGCGCAGGCGGCCCGCTCACGATCCAGCCGCTGCGTGATTCTTCCCGCGCTCTGGCTCGAGCGGAAGACGCCCGATTGGAACTCACTGGCCGGCCGGTTCAATTGTGTGATTTCGGCAAGCAATCACAGGCGCTCGGCAGAACGCTCGTCTACCAAACCGATCGCGGAGTGATCGAACTCGTTGGTTCGCCCGGCCATCCGCTGCGCGTGAACACGCCTGAAATGGAAGCAGGCGGCGAGCGCTTCTATCTCGCGCAGCTGGACGCAGAAGGTGGATTCGACGGCGATGGTTGGATGAGTCGCCGCGATCGTGCTGATCAGGAGTGGTTTGCGTTGGCGTGTGCTGCTGACGATCCGCTGCCTCAGCGCGTTGCACGTCGTGAGGCGCCGCCAGAGCCGCGAGAGGAACCTGAACTGCACATCACCTGGGAGGGAGGCGTTGATCTGCAATTCGACGATGAAGGCGACCGCATTTCAAATGCACATTTCAAAGGCGCGGTCAACATCACCAGCCCCGAATTCAATATGACCGCTGATCAGATGGCTGTCGCCTTCGCAGAACAGGGTGGGTCTGATGCCATTGAATCGGTCCACGCCACCGGCGATGTCAACGTCACCGGAATGCTCGAACGCTCCGCCATTCGATGCGCCGATTTGCAATTGAATCTTCAACAGACAACAGCGGGAAAGACCATTCCGAAAATGCTCGTCGCCACAGGCGACGTGCTGGCTTTCGATGAGGAGCAGACGATTTGGGCCGACGCCCTGCGCGTGAGTTTCCGTGAATCGACGGCCGCGCTGGATGACGCAGAAGCAGAGGATGAAGGGATGGGCGGGCTTCTGCGCGGCCGGGGCGCGGATGTCGAAGACTTCATCGCCGAGCGAAATGTGCAGGTCATCCTTGCGGACGGCACGCGCGTTTTCGCAGACCGCCTCTCAGGTAACGGTGTCAGTGAAACCATCGAACTCACTTCGCCCGACATCGGCAGCGTCGCGGTCGTGAGCGATCGCATGATCATCGATCAAGCCCGTCGCATCACGCTCGATCGCAGGAAGGGTGTGGCGAGTGTGCCCGGAGCCGGCCAGTTCCGGCTATTTCAGAATCAGATCATGCCACAGCGCGAGGTCAATCCTGATGAGCGGCCATCACGCGTTGAGCGCCCGGCGATCGATGATGAGAAGAACCCGATGGAAGTCCGCGCCCGCTGGCTGCGCGAGATGCTCTTTCACAATCAAGCCAATGACGGCGCAGGATCGATCGATCTTCGCGGCGATGTGTCGGTCATGTCCGACCCTTCTCCAACTGAACACAATACGATGACCGGTGATGCGCTGACGTTGGAGTTTGCGTTTGTGATAGGAGAGGGGCGAAGGGGCGAAGGGGCGGAGGAGCGAAGGAAAGACGAAGAATCAGAGGGCCGCAAGGAGCACGTGCGGTTGTTGGGTGATGCTCAGCCGATCGTGGGTGGCAGGCAGCGGCAGTTGGCGATGCTCGTTGCGCGGCAGGATGCGAAGATTGAGTCGCAATCATGGGACAGTATCGAAGCGCGCGACGCCGATGCGGAGCCGCGCATTTTCTACGTGGCAGGCCATCATGTGGAGTACCACGCGCTGACCGGTGAAGCGCTTGTTGTCGGTGACGGCCACCTGCTCATCCATGATGTCGCGCCGGTGCGCGCAGGCGATGACCCCGCGCCATTCGGCGCGAAGGGCTCGACCATGCTCACGTGGGACGGAAAACTCGAACTCAAACGACGTCTTGACAACATCTTCGACTTGATCGCCACGCGCAATGTGCGACTTCGACATCGCGACCTTGACGAGCAGATTTCGACAGTGATGTGCGATGAACTTGCCGCCACGGCCGTGCGCGGCAGTGAAGAAGCGCGGCGGGGCGATCTTGACTTCGGCGGCTCTGCGGAACTCGAACGTGTGCGGGCAGCGGGAACCGTCGAGATTGTCACCGATCATCGCACGATCAACTGCGGCGAGTTCGATTACAACGTCGGCGGCGGCGTCGCGCAACTCGTGGCCGCAGCGGATCGCGATATTACGATCCGCACCGCCGGTTCGGCCTTCCCAATGCACGCCCAACGCGCCGTGTGGAACATGCGCCGCGATACGATCAACATCACCCAAGGGCGCGGCAGGCAGTAGAGCAGGTTCACCGCTAAGATCGCGGAGTGCGCGGAGAGGGCAAAGAGAAGGAGATGAGCGGTTTCCGCTCGGCGCTTAGAAGTCGCGCCGCACGAAGATCCAGCCGGCGAGCAGGAGTACGACGGCCTCGAAGATGAGTGATGTGCCGACGATGTGCCAGATGGACTTGGCGTCATATGCTTCCTGAAGTCTTCGCTGGGCGTCGGTTTCGGGTGGCCGCGACGGCACGATCTCACCCTCATTATTGAACTGGAAGTTCCCGGTCATCAGATCCTGCATGCCGATGTCACCCTCACGAACCAGCCAGCGGTCGAGCAACCCGATCGTTTGGCCTGTCTTGGGCAAGGGTAAAAGAATCAGTTCGACGCGCCGATGCCATGGATCGAGTTTGTCGAGAGTCTGCTGCTCCTGATCGAGCCGCTGTTGGGCGGTTGTGAGTTGTTGTTGCAATTGCCGCTCAAGATTCTCGGCATCACTTGCACTCTCGAGCCCATCGAGGCGCGCTTGGACGGCATTCAATTCAGTCTGCTGCCGCTCGACAGAGACAACCATCTCCATCTTCATAGCATGCATGATGCTCTCAGCGGCTTGCACGCTGAAGATGAGGAACCAGAAAAGAAACGCCAACAGCAGCGCAGTGATCGCCGACCTTGATACCAATCCAACAAGCACGCTCACGCAGAAGAGGTAACTGAAGAAGATCACCACGATAGGGATGGCGACAAACGTCGCCCAGTTCCAGTCGCCCAGCCGCCATCCCAGCGCGAGGAACACGCCCACGCAAACCAACGTCACTTGCAGTATCGCAAACAGCAACCCTGCAAGGTACTTCGCGCCGAAGATCGTCAGCCGCGACACCGGCTTCGACAGCATCAGGTCAATCGAGCCGCCAGTGACGAGATCCGGAAAGATGCTCGCAGTGGAAACGAGCGCAAGGATCGTCGCCGCCCATGCCAGCCAGATACCGACGATGAACGAAACGAAAATGCCTCGATACAGCACATTGGCAAGCGGGGTCTCCGTATTAATGAACTCGCTCTCAAAGGAGTAGAGCCCGAAAAGGACCGAGACGCCGGACTCCGAGAACCCGATCGATGCGTACGCAACAACCAGAAGCAGCGAGAGGATGAGCGAGAGCCAGAATATCTTGCGCGAACTCAATTCCCGATACTGGTCGAGCAGAATCGTAAACAGGACTCTCATGCAGCACCTCCGGTTCGCTGCACGGGCGGCACAGCCGGCTGGTCCTTGCGATCAATCTTCGCGCCGGGCTTGTGCGCCTTACCCGTCACCGGATCAGTCACCGCCCGCATAAACAGATCCTCCAGCGATTCGCGCATCGGCTTCACCGACACAATCACCATGTTCCGCTGACGCAGCGCATCCAGGATCGGCTGCACGCGCTCCGCTTCCGCGCCCTTCACGATCAACTTGCTCCGGCCGTTCACCTTCTCCGCCAGCCGCGCGCCTTCAAACCGCTCAACCACATCGCGGGGCACGTCGCCCTCCACCTCAATCTCGTATCGCCTGCTCTCAGCCGTCAACTCCTCAATCGTGCCCTGGCTGGACACCTGCCCCTGCACCAGAATCGCCACGCGGTCGCAGACCATCTCCAGTTCGCTCAGCAGATGGCTGTTGAGGAACACCGTCTTGCCCTGCTCGCGCAGTTGCACGAGCACATCGCGAATCTCGCGCCGTCCGACCGGATCAACGCCGTCCGTCGGCTCATCAAGCACCACCAGATCAGGATCATTCACCAGCGCCTGCGCAAGACCAATGCGCTGAAGCATGCCCTTCGAGTAGGAACTGATCTTCTTGTCCGCCCATTCGGTCATGCCGACGGTGGCGAGCAGTTCGTCCGCGCGCTTCCTGCGCGTGGTGCGATCGACCTTCGCCAGCCAGCCGTAGAAATCGATCACCTGCCGACCGGTCAGATAACGCGGCATGCGGTGGTGTTCCGGCAAATAGCCAACTCTCGCGAGGGTTGGTTTGTGGCCGATGCGCTGGCCGAGCATGGTGCCGGTGACGTGCGTCGGCCGGACGACGGTCATCATGATCTTGACCAGCGTGGATTTGCCCGCGCCGTTGGGGCCAAGCAGGCCGAAGACCTCACCGGGATGCACCTGCATCTGGATGCCGCGCAGCGCATGCACCTTGCCGCGGTAGGTCTTCTTTACATCGTGCAGGTCGATGGTGTAGGACATGGGGTCACAGAGGCACGAAGGGAATTGGTCGGCAGTTTATACGCTTTTCGAGGATTGCATTTTCATCGGACGCCAGGCGGGGACTGCACAGCGCTGCATTACACTGCCTCTCGTCCGCTCATCCCTATGTGCCTTCGTGCCTACGTGCCTGCTGTCAATGACTTTCCCCACGCTCCAACACTTCCTTGACGCCCTTGAATCTGCCGGAGAGCTGCACCGTATCACCCGGCCGGTCTCGCCCATTCTGGAAGTAAGCGAGATCGCGGATCGGCACTCGAAGGCGGCTCCCCCCACTCTCAGCGAGCATGCGCGGGCCTTCGATCCCGACCACTTCGCCTCCGGAGGCAAGGCGCTCCTCTTCGAGAACATCGAAGGGTGCGACTTTCCATTGGCGATCAACGTGTTCGGCTCGTACCGGCGGATGGAAATGGCGCTGGGCTGCGATTTTGAGAGTATTGCCAGGCGAATCGGCTCGCTGGTGAAGTTGCAGCCGCCTCGCTCGATTGGTGATATGTTCGCAAAGGGGCGCGAACTGCTGCCGCTGCTGCGCATACCGCCGAAGCGCGTGAAGAAGGGCATCTGTCAGGAAGTCGTGAAACTCACATCCGGGGGCCGGGGAGAAGTTGATCTCACGCGGTTGCCGCTGATCAAGTGCTGGCCGTTTGATGGCGATCCGCGGAAGGTTGGGTATGACGTATCGCCTGAACAAGCGGGAACTGCTGCGGGTGAAGGGCGTTACATCACGTTCGCGGGCATGCACACGATTCATGCCGATGATGAAGGTGAAGCGAAGCCGGCGAGCCACAACATCGGCATGTACCGCGCGCAGTTGATTGACAAGACGCGCCTGGCGATGCACTGGCACATTCATCACGATGGCGCGAATCACTGGCGATCGTGGAAGCGTAAAGGCAAGCCGATGCCGATTGCGATTTGTCTGGGCGGCGAGCCCGTGCTGCCCTACGCTGCGACCGCGCCGCTGCCACCGGGAATGAGCGAACTGCTCATGGCCGGCTTCCTCAACGGGCGCGGCATTCCGCTTGTGCGCGCGAAGACCGTGCCGCTGTGGGTGCCTGCAAACTCTGAGATTCTGATCGAGGGCTGGGTGAGCACGGAGTGCCGCGAGATTGGCTTCGACCCGCGGAGCGGTGAACCGCTCGGGCCTTCGGCCGTCTTCGAAGGCCCCTTTGGCGACCACACCGGGTATTACTCGATGCCGGACCGTTATCCGATCGTGGAAGTGAGCGCGATCACGCACCGTCGCGATGCGGTGTATCCCACGACGATCGTCGGCCTGCCGCCGCAGGAGGACTACTACCTCGGCAAGGCAACCGAGCGCATCTTCCTGCCACTCTTGAAGACCATCGTTCATGACATTGAGGACTACCACCTGCCGATGTTCGGCTGCTTTCACAACTGTGCGTTCATCAGGATCAGAAAGCAATACGCGCTGCAGGCCCGGCGTGTCATGCACGCGGTGTGGGGCGCGGGCCAGATGGCGTGGACAAAGATGATTGTGGTTGTTGATGACGATGTGAACGTGCACGATGAGGAGGCGGTGCTGCGCGCGCTGTTCAAGCATTGCGAGTTTGCGCGTGATGTGGAACTCGTCAACGGCCCGCTGGATATTCTCGATCACGCCTCGCCGCGGCTTGGAGCGGGCCACAAGATCGGCTTCGACGCAACGCGCAAGATTGCGGGTGAAGAGGTGACCATGATTGCTCGCGCGCAGAACGATGCGGAGCCAAAGCCCAGGGATTCCCATCCCTGGGGTTCAGAGAACATAAGAATCGCAAAGCCATCCTTCGCTGGCGGCCGCCTCCTTCTCGCGCAGATTGCTAAGCATCATGCAAAGGACGGCTGCCGCGCACTCGAAGCTCTCCTTGATGATCCGCAACATTCAGCGGCCGACTTCATCATCGTCATTGATCATCCCGGTAGTCTCGCAGATTGGCGCGATGTCTTCTTCCACCTCACCGCCAATGCCGATCCCGGGCGCGATCTCTACCGGCTAGGCGGCCGCATCGCCTTCGACGCCACGCGCAAGCTGCCCGGCGATGACAATCACGGCCAGCCGGTGCGCGATTACCCGCCGATCATCACGATGAGCGAAGACATCAAGCAGCGCGTTGACGAACACGCTGCGGCCCTGGAGTTGCCGGCTCACCCGAGTGCCGCAGCCCGGCAAGAACGTCAATTCTGATCGCGCTCCGGCGGCTTGCCGAATCGAGATTCCAGCGCCTCGATTGTGAACCCGCCTTCACGCGGCCCGTCAGGATCGCCTTCAAGGAAATGCACCCAATCCGCAAGCTGCTCGATAGGCAGCGCCACAAGATCGCCGGAGCTGAGCGGGGTCTCTTCATTTCGAGCGAATGGGGTGTGCAATTCGTTCACTGGATCGCTTGCCAGCAGCCCCTCGATTCGAAACGGCGACCAATGCAGCGGCTGTACCCAGAGGTATTCGATACCGCCGTCAGCCGTCGGAGCCGCCCACTTGATTGCCCATCGCGATCGCAAGGATTCGGGCGTCGTCTCCCATTGTTGCCTTGCACCATTAACTGTCTCTTGCGCCTGTGCGATGGCCGCTTCGAGCGCTTCGTCAAGGTCACCCGCAGGCACCGCGATCGTTCGGTCACTGCGCCAAGGGGATGGCGGCGGTGCCGGCTCCGGCTCTTCTCGCACTGGCTGCACGTCGCATCCGGTGCAGAACATGAGCATCGCAGCGCAGGAACCCAGGATGAGACTGAACAATCGCATATTTGTTTCCGAGATTACGTCAGAACGGCAACTGATTCGGGCCGTTGCGCATATCAGACAATGTGGAAGCAACCACGGCATGATATACTGCCTGCAGACCGATCACGAGGAGAATGAGCATGACCCGGACCGCGATTCAATCATCCAAACCGCGCATCTACGAGGCAGAAGGCGATCTGCTGCTGCAAGCCGATCAGCGCGCCGATCGCGTGATTCTTCTGCCCGCAGGCGATCCGCGCGTCGCGAGTACCGACCCCGATCGGATTCGTATCCAATGGGGCCAGCACCTCCTGGCGGACCTCCTCGCGCACCGCTACCGCACGCTTGTCTGTGGCGTCAATCCTGATGACAACAGCCACGGCATTATCGGAGAACTTGCAGAACTGCTTCCGACCAGCCAGTGGAACGCGCAAACGATTACCGCTCATGCGAAGACGTTCTCGAAGTCGCTGGCGGAAGACGATGTGTTGGTCCTCAAATACGACCTTGATGCGGTGACGGTGCTGGCGCTGCTCAGGCCACCTGGCCGCGAGTATTTCACGCTCGATGATCTTAAGAAAGGGTTCCGCAAGGTCGCTCAGATGCTCGAAGGACGCTATGACCGCCTGCCGTGTGCATCGGTGAGTTTCCTCGGCGCGAAATCAAACCGGCTGCGCGATGGTGGCGAAGATGAACCAGCGTTCGAGGTCGTCCTGCGCACAATGTTCGAAGCGGGCTACCGTGGCGATGTATACCCCTCACTGGGCATGTGGGAGTGCGCTCCCACCGGCGCGTTCGCCAATTATCCGTTCCCGAAATCACTCGACGTGATGCGCTCCGGCGGGTTCTGAATCGACTTGGCGCTTGCGGCTACGCGCAGCGGTTGGGTCAACCCATCCGTCACGATGCAAGCCACGCTAACTGCTCATCTATCGCCTGCGGCATGAGCACAATCGGCGTCTCATCCGGCACATAGCGGTCCATCAACTCGCGCACAAGCCCTTGTGGTAGAACACCTCGACCAAGCGGCACCGCGTTGAGCGGCGCGTCGTCCTGTTCGCCGGGCAACGCGTCGTGCAGTACCAGCATCGAGCACCTGCTGCCCAGCGCTTCAAACGCGCGGTGCAGATGATCTTCGATCTTCTCGAGCATGGACCTTTCAAGCAGCGACCCGGGCGCGAGCGCGATCTCGAACGGCTCCTGCTCACGATCATTGAGGAATCGCATTGCTGCCTGCACATCGCTCAGCACATGCCGTGCGTGCGGTTGGAAGCAGAGCGTGCGCTCATGCGCTACGAGTTGCGGCGACACTTCGTCGCAAAATGCGCGAAGCGCATCAAAGCCGGGCTTCATCCAATTACGCGGCTCTGCATCGAGGAGCATTTCGCCGAGCGTTCCCGACCAGGAAACGATGCGCGCGCCGGGACAGTCAACGTCGAGGAGCCAATTGCTCCCCAGCGGATTGGAGCGCATGGTAGATGCAAGTACGACGCTCGGATCGCCGAGCTTGACGATGACGCCGTCGCAGCCAGGCGCTTCGTGCCGCGTGAGTGCGGCGATTGTGCGGGTGTCGTGTTCGACGTAGATGTTCATGCTGTGATGATCGCAGCGACAGCACAAAGCCGCAAGCATCTCACCCGCCGCGGTACTCGCAGCGGCTGGTGCATGTTTCATGCACGTGGATCTCCACAAGCAGCGGCAGTTGCGGCCTGATGCGATCCCACAACCACTTCGCGATCATCTCGCTCGTCGGATTTTCCAGCCCTTCGATGTCATTCAAGCAGTGATGATCGAGTTGACTGCGCAGCGGTTCGAGAACCGCGCGAATCTCGCCATAATCGATGAGATGGTGCTGCCCCTGCGGGATGTCGCCTTCGACGACGACATCCACGCGGAACGAGTGCCCGTGCATGCGCCGGCACTTGTGGCCGTCTGGGAATGAAGGCAGGAAGTGGGCGGCCTCGAAGCCGAAGGATTTGATGAGTCGGACGCGCATCAGTGAGCGAGTGTTGCTAAGCCGCAAGCGGCGGAGAGGCATCATACGCCGCGCATCTGCGGATCCCAGATCAACTTGTGCAATTGCGTCTGCATGCGCACCGGCAGGCGATCCTCGAGAATCCACTCAGCCAGATCGCGCTGGCTGAGCCCTTCGCAGCCGGCGATCTCCAGACCTGCCGGCTGCTCATGCACCGCCGACATAAGCACCGCTCCGCACTTGCCTGAAAGCTTGTGCCGGGCGATCACATCCCGCGCCCATTCGTAATCCTCGCGGCTGGTGATGACGAACTTCACTTCATCGCGCTCATTGAGGTGCTCGATGTTGCTCCACAGGTTTCGCTCACACTCGCCGCTGCCGGGCGTCTTGAGGTCCATGATGCGGATGACGCGCGGATCACAGCTGCTGATGTCCACCGCGCCTGAGGTTTCAACCAGGACCGTCTTGCCGAGGTCGCAAAGCCGGGCCATCAGTTCATGCACGCGCTTTTGATTGAGCGGCTCGCCACCCGTCACTTCCACGAGATCGCACTCATACGCGGCTACTTCGTCGATGATCGACTCGACCGTGCAGGTCTGCCCTTCGCGGAAGGCGTACTCCGTGTCGCAGTAGGTGCATCGCAAATGGCAGCCGGTCAACCGGACAAAGACGCACGGCAAGCCGGCCCAAGTCGATTCGCCCTGAATCGAGAAGAAAATTTCATTGATGCGCAGCGTCGGCTCAGACACACGCAATCGTAGGACGATCAGGTCCGCGCGTGGCCACGCAGACGCCGAGCCACGCGCGCCAGCCGCTGCCCCACCGCTGCAACCGGAGAGCCAGCATCCTCGATCACGCGAATGATGTCCGGCAGCCGGGCCCGCTCAGCATCGAAGGTGACCGCGAGCAGGGCCTCACCGGGAATGTGCTCAGTATCCCCAATTCCGGGAATTGCTCCCAGCGCCGGCAGCACAAGCCGTTGCACGATCGGTGTCGCTGGCTCCCTCAAGTGGATAATGGCTGTGTAAAGCGGCCCCATGTTGGAATCCCTTCATTCCACGCCCCTGCCGGAATCCCCTCCCGCAGGCGCGTTCGTGTTGATGTACCTGGTCGCCGCGACCGCCGCGCCGACTCTCGTTTCCCACACCAACAAGATGCCACATAAAACGGGTTCAGGCCAGTGCAGACTGGAAAAAGAAGGGTCGAGTGCGCAAGGAACGAACTGAAGAAGGGGGCGAAGAAGGGGCAGGCAGAAGGAAGATGTCCTCATTCCGGCCATCCAGCAGCGGCAGCCGGCGCGTCTTGCCCCGCTGCGCCAAGCTCTTCGACGCCACTCGACAACCATGCCCAACGCGATATACTTCCCGTCCCAAACCGGACCTGCCCAGGTGGCGGAATTGGCAGACGCGTCAGCTTGAGGTGCTGGTGGGAGTAAAATCCCGTGGAGGTTCGAGTCCTCTCCTGGGCATTCGCCGCTTGCGGCTTCGCGCACTAGACCTCGAAACAGGTCGCGCCAAGCCGCAGGCGGCTGTCGTATTCACACCATGTTGGTGCTTCATGGCCAAGTCAGGGAAGGAGAAATCGAAGACCAACGAGCCGACGATCGAAAATCGCCGGGCGCGGCACGATTACTTCATCGAGGACACGCTCGAGTGCGGTATCAAACTCACCGGCACTGAGATCAAATCGGTCCGTGCCGGCCAGATGTCTTTGGCTGAGGGATATGTCCGCGCGACCGAGGCGCCGCTCGCCCTGACCCTGCATAGCGCCCACATTGCGGAGTACCCACCAGCAGGCGAGGCCCATCAGCATGCACCGACGCGCACGCGCGTGCTGCTTGCCAACAAACGAGAAATCCACAAGCTCGCGACCAAGAGTCGTGAGAAGGGATTCACGCTGGTGCCGCTCAAGGTCTATTTCGTGCGCGGCCGGGCCAAGCTGCTTGTCGGGCTGGGCAAGGGAAAGGGCAGGACTGACAAGCGGCAGGACATCGCCAAGCGTGAGACACGACGCGAGATCGATCGCGCCATGTCAGTGAGGAGAAGTTAGGGCTTCGGAGCCAGCAGAACCGGCGCTCCAGACTGAACCGACTCCTCAAATGGGACCGCCTGCCTTGGCTCGCGGATCATGATGCAACGTTTGCCTGCGTCTTTCGCTGCGTAGAGCGCTTCGTCAGCATGCAGGACGAGCTGATCAGCATTCGACGGTCTGGTGACGTCGATGTGCGAGACCCCGACCGACATGCTCAACGATTGCCCTTCCTCGCCAATCTTCTGCATCGCAACAGCAAAGGCATCTGTAATGCGCTGCATGACCTTGGCTGCCTCCCAGACATGAGTATGAGGCATCAAGATGCAGAACTCATCCCCACCGTACCGGGCCGGCAAATCGACGGTGCGCGAGTTGGCCTGAATGACGCGACCTGCGAGACGGAGCAGTTCATCGCCTCGCTGGTGGCCACGGTGGTCGTTAATCGTCTTGAACCCGTCCAGGTCCATCATCGCGAATGCGAGAGGCGTCCCGCTGCGGATCGCTTCCGCCCAAGCGCGCTCCAGCATCAGATTGAACCATCTGCGATTGCACAGCCCGGTCAATTCATCGGTGCGCGCCATCGTTTCGAGCTGTTCGATCAGCGCCTCCAGTTGCCGGTTCTTCACCGCTGTCTCCGCCACCGACCTCGCAAGATCTGCCTGCAGCCGCTCATTCTCTCGCTTGGTGCGATGTTGGGCGAGCGACTTTTCAATGGCGAGGGGTAATGAGAGCATGTTGCCTGCTGTTGCCAGCAGGACATCTGCGGCTCCAGCCCGGATGGCTTCGACGGCCAGTGCCGACTCACCGGGCGGCGCGGTCATGATGACCGGCATGTCGGGCCTCATTCCGCGCGCAAAAGCCAGCGCGTCAAATCCCGAACCGTCGTCGAGCATGCTTCCGCAGAGCAGAACATCCCAACGTTCAAGATCACCCTCATAGAGCCGGTGCAGCGAATCGATGACTTGCACGCACGGCCGCCCGTCAAGGCCGCACTCGCAACTGACCCCGCACGGGTCGTCAGTAGCGACCCGTTCCGGCTTCATGCACGGCCGGTTCAAACCCTCAATCATGAGCCGCAGGAGTTCTGCGTCATCGCTCAAGATCAGGAGCCGCGGTTGAGTGCATCCACTCTGATGTGCTCGAAGGAGCATGCAATCTCCGGGGGCGACGCGGTCGCCGAATCGCATCCAAACGATGGTGTGCGTGCCGCACGCCAGGGCGACACGCTCACCAAAGATCGAATGTAAACACCCCACTTGCAAGCCGTACGGACCACTTGCCGCCCCTCATTACCTGCGCAGACGGTAGAAACCGCACGGTAGTCTGGTCTCCCGGTGACCTTGAGAGTGAAAACCCGCTAAGCGACCTGAATGAGACGTCCGATATCCTCATCCCTTCGGCCGAGGATACATTCGACGACGACTTGGGCGACATCGTTCGGCTTGAGCACCGCGCTAGGCGGCAGTTCGTCCTCCGACACCAACCCGCGGAGCATCGGTGTCTCGACCGCTCCAGGCGCGACCGTGAATCCGCGAATGTTATGGGGACCGCCTTCATTGACGATGCCGCATGTCAAGCCGTGCAAAGCGCTCTTGGCCGCGCCATAGAAAGCAAGTCCGGGAAACGGATCGACCGCAGACATGCTTGAGACATTGACAATACATCCACTCCCCTGCCTCGCCATCACCGGCCAGACACGAGCAATCAGGTGTGCAGGCCCAAACGTGTTGACCGCAAACATGTGCTTGAGATGTTCCTGCGTCATCTCCGGTATCGGAGAAGATTCAACGGCCCCGGCATTGTTGACAAGGGCATCGATGCGACCAAACCGGCTTGCAACCTCTTCGACCAGGTGTGTTACTTCCCGCGGGTGAGTGACATCGGTGGTGACCACCAGCGCGTGATCCGGGCCAGCATGTATGTGCTCAATCGTCTCTTCCAGCGGTGAGCGATTGCGACCCGCAAGGGCAACACGCCAACCCTCTTTGGCGAGGAGCACGCATATTGCGCGGCCGATCCCTGATCCGGCCCCCGTGATGATGGCGACCGGTTGTTTCGACATTGTGTTCGCAGGCATCGCAGTTGATCCTACCGCGCCCGCTGACACGGTCGCCTATCCTCACTGTCCATGCGACGACGGGTGTTTCGCCTCATCATCGGGCTTTTCGTGTTGCTCGGCCTTGCTGCGCTGGCCGTGCAGATCATGCTTATGACAGATCTGCCGCGACAAATGGTCCTTGATGCGCTTCACGAAAACACCGGCCTGCGATTCGAGGCGGCTTCATTGTCGACAGGATGGCGTGGCCGAACGGAACTTCAAAGCATCACCGTCGCACTTCCCCTCGAACGCGATCCGTTCCTCACCATCTCGTCGCTACGGATCACGCACACCGATCTCATCCGTCTGATTCTCTTGCGCAGAATTGTCATCGATGAAGCTATCGTCGAGACCCCGCATCTGGTCATTCGTCAGGATGCGGCCGGCGCATGGAATGTCGCTCGTGCCGCTGCAATCACCGAGAGCGTCCAGATCCATCGCGATTCCGCAAGTCGTGCACGCCAGACGTTCGACCTTCCGTCGATTTCGATACGCAATGCGCAAATCGACATTCATCCGGCTCCGGCCGGCGCTGCCCACGATCGCGTGATCACGTACGCACCGCTTTCTATCGAAGGAGCGAGCGCTTCGACCCTGGCATGGCAGTTCGATGCCCGCCTGGGTCAGGAGCAGATCGCCTCCGGACATCTTTCGCCGCGCGGCCGCTGGCCGCACCATTTTGAACTTGACGTTCAGCGCGTCGCGCCGTATCTGGATCCATGGCGGCAGGAACTGACGCAGCTCGTCGAAGCGCAACCGGAGGATGAACTCACAAGCCAAGATGACGCCGGCTCCGCAAGCACTGTCCTGGAGATTCCGCGCAACCTGTCAATTGCTGCCACATGGGATGGCGCGCTTACCGATAATGGCGTCCGCGGCCGGCTCTCGATTGATCGCTTCATTGCGGCGGAGATGGAAGCGCGCGGTGCGGTGACGCTCGCCGTCGCTGGATCAACCCTCACCATTGAGCCACACGATCTTGCCATCACAGCGCTTCATCCGGAGCTTGAGTCGCTCCGGCTTCTCCGCGGCAGTGTGATCCACGACATGGCGGCGCAGCAAACGCGCGTTTCGCGCCTTCATGCACAGAGCGAGGGGCGGCAAGGTCATTTAGCTGCGCAGATCAACGGCGAGTGGGACGGCGGTGAGGAGCGCGGCAACGCAAGCGTCCGCTGGGAGGGCCGGCTTCTTGAATGGGAAGCCGACCATGACGGCGCGATCGGCATCCACTTCACCACTCCAGCCGTCGGTCCGAGAACCCTGGATGCGACCCTTTCCACACAAGGATCGACTCCGCAAGGCACATGGGATGCAGAAATCAGTTTGGTCGGCTCTGGGAGTTCATGGAACGCCTTGAGGGGAAGAGTTGCGGCGAAGCAGTTCGACATTGCCGTAGAAGAAGACCTCTACGATTTCAGCGGACTTCTCGCCCGATTCATCATTCAGGATCGGCAGCTTCAACTGACAGATCTGGATCTGCCCTCAGCCGCGCATAGCGATGCCGATGCATCATTCCGAGGTCGAGGCGTGATTCATCTCGATACCTATGCATGGTCAGCCGATGTCGCTGCAACGAATTGGACGCCACCCGTGAGTCTGAATCGACTTGAGAATGCGCCACTTCATTTCCGCCTGCGGGCTTCCAGCGCAACCGGCGATCGTGCTATTGAACTGGAGCAACTTGTGGTAACCACACAAGACGGCGATTTCCATCTCGCAGGACGATACCAGCCCGATGATCCCTCGCCGCTCTCAGCACGACTCCTGTTCGACACGCGAATTCCTGATGCCAGCGCAATGGTCACTGGGCAGCTTCATGGCGAGATGAACGTCAGCGGCGAGTTGCAACCACTCCAACTTCAGATCGGCGGCATCATCAACGCAGTCGGACTCGACTGGAATGGACGGACGTTCGACGAGATAGCAGTTCGATTGGATGGTGAAGTCGACGCAGAATCAGCACGTTTCGAATCAGACACGTTCGAGTTCATTGGAGGCACCTGGCAAGTCACCGGCAAGTACGGTCGCGCACTCCACAGCGCCGCCCTCACAGTCGATGCCGATGCAGCGGACATTGAGCGACTCGTCGCCATGCTCGGTGGCCCGGCGGGGTACGCAGGTACTGCATCGCTCACCGTTGCGGTACTCATTCCTGATCTTGAGTTTTCACGTGCGGAAGTGGAGGGCTCCTGGGCGGCAGACGATCTGCGCGGCCGCGTCTTCCGAGCAGAAAGCGGAAGCGGCAAGGTCTATATCGCGGGTCAGACTGCACACTTTACTGATCTCGTGCTGGAACACGGTGATGGCATGATGAGCGGCTCTGCTGTAATGAATCTCAATGACCTGAGCGCGCTCACTGTCGACGTTGCCGTCACCGACTGGCCATTGGAACTAACGGCACTTGATGTTACGGGGCGCGTTTCCGGTGATGCCGCTCTCGACATCGATCTCACGGACGTCAGCGCTGTCGGTGATTTCAAGGTCGTTGGATCAGCATCTCTTCGTGATGCACCGATCGGTGAGTTCGATCTGCAAGCGGGCATACTCGGCCGAACGATCCACCTGCACACGCTCCATGCGGATGTGCTCGGGGGAGAAACCACCGGCAACGGTACGCTTTACCTCGACCCGCAACAGTGGTCACAAAGTGTTCTCGAAGCGCAATGGAGCGGTGTTGATCTCGGCCTGCTGGCGCAGTACTCAGATCGGTTCCTGCCGCTCGATGGAATCAGCAGCGGTACATTTTCCGCCCAGCGCACCGACGATCCTCGAGCGGTCGAGCCCATCCGCCTCAACCTTAGCGCGACCCTTCAAGATTCACACTACGGCGAGATTGCCATTGAGGCGGCCACTGTTGAAGCGTACCTCGGCCGCGATCGCTTGATGATCCAGCATGCCACTGCCAATCTCGCAGGCGGGACAATCGATTTCTGGGGCCGGCTCACCCAGCATGAAGGTGATCCTTTCGTCCATGTACACGTGACGCTCGACGATCTGGACTTGGAACAGATCGCGCGGTTCATGACGAACTCAGATGAGCGACGCCCCATACCCGGCCGCATTTCCGGTTGGGGATCAGTCGGAGGGTACTTGATCAGTCCTGCAATCGAAACCGTTACCACCTTTGAGGGCGAAGAGGTTGAGCGCATGACCGGGCCTCGCCTCTTCGGGCAGGCGAACCTGTCGATCGAGCAGTCCGATCTTGTTGCTGTCCCCGGTTTTGCTGCGCTGTACAACGTGCTGCGCATTGACTTCGGCAGGTCCGAGCCGACCGGCTATGGCGAGGCGTTCATCCGGCTCGAAAACAACGCCATCGACATTCGCCGACTGACGTATTTCAATCGCGGCACGGACATTGTCGCACGTCTGCGCTTGGAGAACATCTGGCGCGGTGCTGACTCTCCTATCTCCGGCGTTGCTGCAGGTGTCGTTCGACCGTTGCGCGATCTCGACTTGCCCGGCGTCAAGAGTCTCGATCGACTCATTGGCGCCATTCAGACCGATACTGCGTCCGTCCGAATCGACGGCACCATCGCCGAACGAGACATCCAGGTCATGCCCTTCGCCGACGTTACGGACGCCATCTCGCGCATCCTGGGCGGCCGAGTTAACAACTGAACCTGCTCAACCAGCGTCTTCTTGATCGTTCGCCGCCGGTTCGCTGCTCTCGCCGGCTCCATCCTCGCCAGTCGCTGTGTTTTTCGGCGGAGGCGCCGCCTTCTCTGCACGCGGCGACAGTCCTTGCACGGCAGGCAGATCATCGAGAGAGCCAAGGCCAAATACCTTCAGAAACTCCTTTGTCGTTCCATACAGCATCGGACGGCCCAATTCCTCGGCCCGGCCCGCAATTTTGATCAGACGCCGTTCGAGCAGGCCGCGCAACACCTCGCCGGATGCGACGCCACGGATCGCTTCAACCTCGGCGCGCATAATCGGCTGGCGATATGCAATGATCGCCAGCGTCTCCAGCGCCGCTTGACTCAAGCGTGACTGTTGCCGCTCAGTGTGCAGTCGATGAAGCAGCGGCCCGAACGCAGGAACCGTCAGAAGTTGCCACCCCCCGGCCAGCCGTTCCGCGCGGAATGAGCGGCCGGTTTTCTCGTAGGCCGCGTTCAGTGTCGCGAACGCATCGCGCAATCGCTTTGCTGCGCCCTTCCCTGATACGCCAAGCACCTCCGAAAGACGCGATTCGTTCAGCGGCCGATCTGTCGAGAGCAGAACAGCTTCGAGTCGCGCTTCCAACGGCACATCAGCGCACGGCTCCTCCTGTTGGGCGAAGGTTTCGATGTCGACGCTTGCCTCTTCCTCGGCGGATCCCTCATCTGATTCAGCCGCCATCTGCTCCTCCGTGCTCTCAACGTGGGTCATGCGAGCATCATAAGGCAGATGCGAGCCGGCGGAGATGATGAACACTCACAAAGCGTGGCCGCGCGATGCCATGAGCTCGGCCAGCGACTTCTTCGCCATGGCTCGCTGCTGCTCGCGCTCAAGCCGGGTGCGATCGGCAACCTTCTCCGGAATACGCGCATTGAGCTCCGCAAGCTCGGCGTTGACCTCCTGAAGAGAGATCGATTCGGCGGCCGTGGCCCCTTCCGTGAGCAGTGTCAGCACATTGTCCTGCACCTGAGCAAAGCCGCCATCCACCAGGAACCACCGGCTTCCACCTTCAGGAAAATCCAGCCGCACCGAGCCGATACCCAGCCGCGTCAACAGCGGTGATTCACCCGGCATCACACCCTTCTGACCGTCCCATGCCTGAAACGAGACGTAAGTCACGTCGTCGTCCAGCACAGCTTGAGTCGGTGTAACGATGGAGCAGCGAAACGTCTTAGCCAATGGGAACTCCGGTGATAGTGCGGGTTCAAAATGCGGACCACATGGGATCAGGAACTGATCCCGCTGAAGTGGAGCTGATCGGGCTCGAACCGACGACCTCTTGCATGCCATGCAAGCGCTCTCCCAACTGAGCTACAGCCCCAAGTTGTCTCTCGCTGCGGGCGGCAAACACTGCATTCGCAACGGGAAGAGAAGGATAGCGGAAAGCCGGCCGCGGTCAAAGTGACGCACGCCTCGGATGCCGATTTGGAGCTCACTTTGACCTGGCACAGTCAATCTGCGGCTCCTTGCGCGTTCGCCAGCCGGAGAATCTCCGCTTCGCCGCCTGATGCACATTGCCCGCAGCCCGTCGGACGCGGCGAAGCAGCCGCCTCGCCCAGATGAACTCGGTAGCGAGGATTGCAAGCCCAATCGGGATCACCAGCATAGCCGGGCCGGGCAGCACCAGAAGCGCGACACCGACCACCAGCACCGTAAATCCAATCACGCTGACAACGATCCGCCGGGCTTGCCGCAATCCCATGTTGGCATACCAATTCATGCTCAGCGAATCGTAAGCATCGACCCGCTTGCAATTGCATCGGCACAGCGACTGCTTTGAGGCCCGGCACCAGATGATGTGGCAACTCCTCAAAGGCGCCACTCTGACCTCACTGAGTTGCGTTCACCTGTTCGGTCGAGGTCGCATGGGGAATGTTGCCGAGAAGGCCTCTGTGGATGTCTTTGAGCGCCGGGAATTTTTCGCGCCACATTCGCAGCGTGTCCGGCTCAAAGCGAGCCCGCAGAATGGTTTCCGCCTCACCGGCTTCCGTCAGCACATCGCCCGTCGGCGAAACGATGATGGAGCCACCGGCGTACTGAATGTGCGGGTCGCGGCCGGTCCGGTTGGCGGCGACGACGAACGCCTGGTTCTCGATCGCGCGTGCAATGAGCAGCGCCCGCCAATGACTTTGCCTCGCAGCGGGCCAACTCGCGCCGATGGTGAACACCTCTGCGCCGCCCAGCGCGCCCAGCCGCCAAAGTTCTGGAAACCGCAGGTCATAGCAGATGAGTGGGCAGACGCGAAAATCATTGCATTGCTGCGAGAAGAGCACATCGCCGCCATCGAAGTGCTCGATCTCCTTGCCGTAGCTGAAGGGATGCACCTTGCGATAGATGCCTCGCACGTTTCCCTCGGGATCGATGATGGCAGCGCAGTTTCGCCCGCGGCCATCTTCAGCGCGCTCTGCGAAACCCGGCTGAAGCCAGATGCCGCGCGACCGCGCGAAGCCGCATGCCCACTCGAGCGTTCGGCCATCAACGATGCGATCAAGATTGAAACTGAAACCCGTATCGCCGAGCTCCGGCAGCAACACGAATGTGCCGGGCTCAATGGCGGGTTGTGCCTCGTCAATGATGCGCTCGATGATCTCGTGATTGGCGGCTTTGTCTTCCCAGACGATATCGAACTGGACGGCTGCAAATTGCATCGGCGCCATCGTATCCGCGCCGGAACGGAAACGAAACTGCCGTATGTCTGCCGCTACCCGTTTCGTCCCGTGGAAAGCAGCGCAGCCGGCTGCTGACGCATCAATGAAATCGCAGCGGGGGCGGCCGCGGCAATCGTCATGAGCACCAGCACGCCCCACCCAATTGCGACCGGCAAGGTCGCAAATGTGGTGCGCAGTTCGATGCCCGCCAGCTCACGATAAAAAACAGTCCCCACCCACGTCAGGTGCAGGCCGAGCACAGTCCCCACCACCGCGCCGGCTATTGCAAGGACGCCTGCTTCAGCCATGATCAGCCGCAGTAGCACGCCGCGATGCGCTCCTGTCGCGCGAAGGACACCATACTCATACCGCCGCGCATGAATGTTCGCCACAATCACATTCCCCGCTCCGATGCACGCGAGGAACAAAGCGGAAAAGGCGATGACGGTCTGGATCGCTAAGAGTGTGCCGAGGAACTCGTAAATCTTGTCCAAGATCCATCGCCCACTGCGAAATCGCACCCCAGGCGCAGCTCGTGCAATGGCGGCCTCGACTTCTTCATCACTCACACTGTCATCCAGATTGACCTGCATCACGTGCGCATCTCGATGTTGAAAATGCTCCGCAAGCGCTCGATCACTCATGAGCACCATGCTAATGGCCAACTCCATATATGCGCTGCGCACGCCAAATGATTGAATCGCAATCTCCAATCCCGGAACACTCACGACCCCGACAATCTCAAACGACTTCTCCGTTCGGCCTGAAGCAAGCGTGAGCCGGTCGCCAATGCCCAGATTCCGCGCGACGAGAAACCGCTCCGACACAAGAATCGCATCGCCGTCCATCAGTCGCGGCACTGCTTCCTCGCGCGTGCCCTGCACCCACTTGACAGCGTTCATATCAAGGAAACGCTTTGGGTCCGCGCCGGCCCCCATCACGAACGCTGGCGAAAGTCCCTGCAACCCGAATACCTGCTGCCCCGCGACTCGCAACTGCAACATTCCAATCGGACACGCGTCCTCGACAAACTCCATCCGCTGAATCGTCCGCTGCTGGCGCGGTGAGAGGCCGGTCGGGTGATAAGCGAAACCGTCAGGAAAACGGATCGTGGAGACCCAATCATTCATCAAAGACGCCATACCGCCCCATGTTGAGACGAGAATTGACACTCCCACCATCAATGCCCCGGCCGTGAAGCCATGGCGATAAGGCGTTGCCAGGATTGATTGTGCCAGAACACCCTTCGGAAGGCGCAGCAAACGCGAGATCAGCGGCGCGATCACGAGCGACAACAGGATGACCACCGGCACCGCCAGAACGAAGTATCCGATGTGAACGCCGGGCAGACCGACATAGACATAGCGATAGAACTGCCCATCCACACCTCCGGGCAGGCGCGGCGAAAGCAGCGCCAATTGCGCAGCAATAAAAACAAACCCCAAGAACGTACATGCGACTATGCCAATGACGCGTGGCGGCCGCGCCCGCCATGCCATCGCCTGCATTGGAGTAACCCGGCTGGCAATGTACGCTGGATACAACGCGCCAACAAGACCGGCTGCAATCGAGCCGCCGACCGCCAGCACGATGCCGCTTCTGCTGATGGCAAGACCTGCCGGCAACTCCTCGCTGAACCACGAAATGAGCACAGCCGCAAGGCCAATCCCCATCGGTATCGCGATCGCTGCGCCAATCAGCCCCAGAATCACCCCGACAGAAATCTGCGAGAGGAAAATCTGTCTGCGGCTCGCGCCGATGCTGCGAATCACCGCCATCTCACGCTGCCGCTCCGTCACTGACGTCGTCAGCGCGGTCACGATGATGAACGAGGCGCTCATGAACGTAAGGATCGACGTGATGACCACTGCAATGCGGCTTGCTGCGATGCGTCGATCAAAGCCGGAACGCACGCGCTCGGCCGGCTCCAGGTTGATTGCTTCAGGCAGCTCCGCCCCACGTGCTTCACAGAACTGCTGAACATCGACGCCCGAGCGCGTCAGGATCATGATGCTGGAGAGTTCGCCGCGAATGCCGCCGACCGCGCGTTCGAGCGTCCGGCGATCAAGGCGCACCTGGGGTCTTTGCACCGCGCCGAGCAGGCGCTGCCGTTCAAAGACACCTGCGACAGTGAAATGGATCGGCGCTCCAAAGTGATCGAGGCGAAGCTCATCGCCGACGGACGCTTTCAACTCCTCAGTTGTGATGCTGTCGAGCAGAATCTCATTATCATGTGCGGGCATGTGACCGGCGATCAGGTCGAGCTCAAGAAACCGCGCATCCTCGACAAAGTCGATTCCGATCGCGCTGGGCGAAGCACGCAGCACCCGCCCTGTTTTCTCGTCAACCCGGCGGTCGCTGTGCACGAATGTCAGCGTGGCCACGACACGACCGCTGGCATGTTCGACCTCCGGCCAGCTGCGCACTTGTTCGAGTATCTCATCATCGAAGCGGCCGAGACCTGGGTGAATGATGCGGGCATCCGCCTTGCCGAGAATGCGCTCAAGCGCCAGTTCCATCGATCCCTGCACGGAACTGATCGCGCACGAAACAGCCACGGCCAGCGATCCCGCGATCGCCACGGCCCCAACAATGAGCGCGGTCCGCCAGGGCCTACCGGAGAGGTTGTTGCGTGCGATGGCCAAACTGGCCAGAAGCGTCCCGGTCAACGTCGTAGGCCCTTTCAATGAGACCGTCGCGAAGGACGAAGATGCGTTTGCAATGCGAAGCGGCTGACGGCTCATGCGTCACCATCAGCACGGTCAGTTGATGCTCCTCCGCAAGTTCCCTCAGAAGGCCCCACACGTACGCGCCTGTTCCTGAATCAAGATTGCCAGTCGGCTCGTCGGCGAACACGACCGAAGGTGAGAAAATGAGCGATCGCGCGATTGCCACCCGCTGCTGCTCGCCACCGGAAAGCGCATCCGGCCGATGATGCGCTCGAGCTGCGAGCCCCAGCCGATCAAGCAGTTGCTCGCCTCGCTTGCGCCGCTCCTTCACAGGAACGCCATCCAACATCGCAGGCAATGTGACGTTATCGAGCGCGGTCAGTGTTGACACCAGATTGAAATGTTGAAAGACGATGCCGATCTTGCGCCGGCGAAAGAGCGTCAGCCTTGACTCACTCATCGTGTCAATGCGCTCACCGGACACGCAGATCTGCCCTCGGTCCGGCCGATCAAGCGCAGCGAGAAGATGCAGAAGCGTGGTCTTGCCGCTTCCCGACGGTCCCATGATTCCATAGAAGCCGGACTCGCCGATCTCAAGATCGATCCCGCGCAGTGCATGCACATCGCGACCTCCCGAGCGGTAGGTCTTATGCACGCCCTGGGCTACGATTGAACAGTCACCTGACATACCGAAGCTGCGCAGCCGCTCATGAACTGGCTCCACGTGCGCTGGCTGCCCGTTCAGGCATCCCGGATTGTTTCCGTTTGAACCTGACAATTCGCTCATGGGTACCGGCTCTCCTTACGCCAATGCCGCGGGCGCTGGCAACTGGCGCGAGAATCTATACCGGATACTTGGCGTCATACGTCGCCTGGTCCATCAGGTTCTCCAAAGGAGACAGATCATTGCTCCTGATCTTGACAAGCCACCCCTGTCCTAATGGATCGGCATTCAGCAGAGATGGGTCATCATGGGCCTGCTGATTCACTTCGACGATTTCGCCACAGACCGCCGAATACACGTCGCTCGTCGTTTTCACCGACTCAACCTCGCCCAGCGAGCCGCCCGCTTCAACCGATGTGCCCGGCCGTTTCATCTCGACATAAGTCACATCAGTGAGTTCGTTGGCGGCAAACTGGGTGATGCCGACCGTAACGGTGTCTCCGTCGGCTTGGAACCATTCGTGGCTGTCGGTATAGCGACGTTCCATGGGCATTGCGATCGCGGCTCCGGGGTAAAGGGCAAGGTACAGGGGCGACGAGATGACTTGGCGATACGGCGCCAAGGTCCCGGCCGGTACGACAATTGAACGCGACATGATACAGCAGCTGGGCCAATCTGTTATCCTCAGTGGGCACTGAACCCGCTATGAGGATGTTGGGTGGATACCAAACTGGAGGATCTCGGTGAACGAAACCCCAAGATATCTGGTTCGGCTGGGGAATCAGCAGGAGTTCGGTCCGGCCGATTTGGAGCATCTTCAGCAATGGGCGCGAGAAGGCCGGGTGCCGGTAGATGCGCTGCTGGTGCCCGAGGGCGGCGGTGAAGAAATCCCTGTCCTTGACCGTCCGGAACTGGCCGTCATTCTTAAAGCTCCGCCGACAACGCCCGGTGTGCGAACCATTTCGCGGTCTGCCGGCGAGGAGAGCATTGCCACGCTGATTCCCTACCGGAATGGACCGGCACTGGCTGGCTATTACGTTGCCATTGGCTCGCTCATCCCACTGATTGGTCTGATCGCAGGGCCCGTAGCCATGTGGCTCGGCGCTTTCGGTTTGCGCAAACGCAAGGCAGACCCGAACGTGCATGGCCTGGCCCACGCATGGATCGCCATTATCGGCGGCGCAATAGGCACGCTCATCAGCGTCGGATGCCTCGGCTCGATGTTCATCGGTGCCTTCACGGCGTGATACACTTGCGGCAGAGATGAAGCAGTACCTTGACCTCATGGCCCGCGCCCTCGAAACCGGCGCGGAGAAGCAAGATCGCACCGGCACCGGCACGCGCAGCATCTTCGGCCATCAAATGCGCTTCCAACTTGCTGAGGGGTTCCCGCTCGTCACCACAAAGAAGCTTCACCTGCGCTCGATCATTCACGAGTTGCTCTGGTTTCTGCGCGGCGACACGAATGTCGCCTATCTCAACGAACACGGCGTCTCGATCTGGGATGAGTGGGCGGACGAGAATGGCGAACTTGGACCCGTCTATGGGAAGCAGTGGCGCTCGTGGAGCGCTCCCGACGGCCGCACGGTTGATCAGATCAGCAACGTGGTCAGGCAGATTCGAGAAACGCCGGACTCGCGGCGGCTGATCGTGAGTGCATGGAATGTGGCGGAGATTGATGAGATGGCGCTTCCGCCTTGTCACTGCCTGTTCCAGTTCTATGTTGATCATCCGGACGAAGGCCCGGCAAGACTCTCTTGCCAGTTGTACCAGCGATCGGCCGACATCTTCCTCGGCGTACCGTTCAATATTGCGTCGTACGCGCTGCTGACCTTGATGGTCGCGCAGGTGACCGACCTTGCGCCGGGTGAGTTCATCCACACGTTTGGCGATGCACATTTGTATCTGAACCATGTTGAGCAGGCACGCGAACAACTGTCGCGGTCGCCCCGACCTCTGCCGACCATGCGGATCAATCCAAAGGTCCGCTCCATCTTCGACTTCGCGTTTGAGGACTTCACGCTGCTGCATTACGAACCACACCCCCATATCTCCGCCCCCGTCGCGGTTTAGCGGCGCATGGTGTCCAGCGGCTTGGCCATGCCAGGGCCACAGCATCCTCTCGCCCCGGCCCTCCTACGTCGCTATTATTTCCACTGCTATGAATCCCAAAGAATCCACGTCGCCCCGTGCGACCACTCGTCTAACCGACGAGCCGGACGACCCTGGCCCTAGTACGTCGGGGGATCTTCGTGCGGCCGCTCCTCGACATTCCCAGCCAGTCCTCCATATTGCAGGCGAAGCCGCCCGCGACATCGATGTGGCTTGGTTCACCGAGCATCTCACCAAGGTGATTGCATTGATGAGGACGCCGGTCAGGGCCATCAATCTCGAGTTGGTTCACGATGAGCGAATGCGGGCTCTGCATGGTCGGCATCTTGATAACACTGATTCCACCGACGTGCTGACCTTTCCCACTTCGGATGCGGGCGAACCCATTGAAGCAGACATTGTGCTGTGCGTGGACGAAGCGCGCTGGCGCGCGGATCAGTTCGACCATGCCGTTGAACGTGAGCTGCTGCTCTACGCCCTGCACGGCATGTTGCATTGTGCGGGCTATGACGACCACGACGAAGCCGGGTTCGCCGCCATGCACAACGAAGAAGATCGCATTCTCGAGGCCATCGGAGTTGGCCGCACCTTCTGGGCGGAAGCGGCGGGAAGCGGCGCCACAGCGCAAGATGCTGTCTATGTCGATCCTGCTGAGCATGACAAACAGATCAGCGGCCGCGCTCGAGAGGGGGTCGAAGCGAGCCGCCGAGGGTTCCACGATTGACCGCTGCACTGACCTGGCTTGCATTTCTTGTGCTCGTCGTGGCTGCGTATCTCGCGGCATTGAATATGGCCTTGTCGAGCGCCAGCCGACTCGCACTCGTGCGCCGCATGGAAGAGCGAGGCCGACCCGAGGCAGGACAGTGGGTTGCGAACCGCCTCGATGCCGCGATCGGGGTGACTGCGCTGGTGCGCACCGCGTTTCGCATCGCTTTTTTCGCGCTGGTGCTTGTTGACATAGCCGGCCTGGGTCAACCGATCACGCTGGGCACCCTGGTCTGGGCAGGCGTTCTGTCTGTGCTTCTGCTCTGGCTCGTCACAAGCGTCCTGTCCGCAGCGATTGCCCGTTATGCCGGCGTTGGAATCATCCACTATTCCGTCGGCTTCTTGCGCGTACTGACCATTCTCGGCATCCCGCTTCGCTGGATCGGAAGCATCGTCGATGAATCAGTCAAACGCCTCGCCGGCGCGAACATCCCGCGAGAGGAAGAGATCGAGGCGGATCTCCTGCGCAGTATCGAAGAAACTCACCTCAAGGGCGGACTCGACGAAGATGCGGCCGCGCTGCTTGAGAACGTCGTCGAGTTCGGCTCCACCGATGTCGGCGAAGTCATGACGCCGCGCACCGACATCGATGGCATTGAACTGACCGACAACCTCAGCGACATTCGCAAACTCATCATCGAAGCAGGTCACTCGCGAATTCCTGTTTATTCGGAGAACCTCGACAACATCATCGGCATTCTCATCGTCAAGGATCTGATCCCGTACCTCGGCGAAGCCGTGCCCCCCGACTTTCGCCTCGAGCCGCTGCTGCGCAAGCCCATCGTCGTTCCCGAAACGAAACCGGTGCGCGAACTGCTGACTGACTTTCAGAAGAGTGAAGTCCACATGGCGATCGTGATCGACGAATACGGCGGCACCGCCGGCCTAGTCACCATCGAGGATGTGCTTGAGGAGATCGTCGGTGAGATTCATGATGAGCATGAACCTGGTGATGATGACGAGCCGACGCTTGCGAAGCTGACCGACGGACGTGCTGAAGTCGATGGCCGGTTCCGAATCGATGAAATCAATGAAGAACTCAACCTCGAACTGCCTGAAGAAGAGGAGTACGACACCATCGCAGGTTTTCTACTTGCAAAGTTCGGGCGCGTCCCGGAAGCCAACGAGACTCTGGAAACGCACGGCGCTCGATTCATCATCCTCGATGCCACGCCAACGCATATCCGCAGGATCGGCATCGAACTTCTGGAACCCGCAGCGGTCAATGGCCGCGACGAGTTGAACAGCGGCAAGTAGCGACGCCCTTGGCCGATCCGCGTCATCTCCAGATCGATCATGTCTGATCTTCATCCCGAAGCCCTCTCGTGGACCGTGCTGCTGGGCAAGTGGATCGACTTTGCCAAGGCGTCGTGCGCGCTGTCGACGGATGCAGAAGGGACGAGCTGGCGCGACTCGGTACCGCACATCATCACCCTTCAGGCAGTGACTTTCGCTCTTGCCGATCTCGAACGGCTCGAACCGGACGATCGGCCGCACGCGCGGGACCGTGCGGAAATCATCATCGAGCAGAGCGAGACCGCCCTGCATGCCATCTGGGAGGGGCAGGCGCCCGGCAGCGTGGTCGAAATGGCGCTTGATGCCAGAAGCGCACTGAACGCATCGGTTTATAAGGGGCTTGTCGAACTGATCTGGCCTGGCCCCGGTGAGATGATTATGCCTGGCGTGCCGCTTGAGGACATTCTCGCCGGCCGCGGCTCTGTTGCCCTGGCGCAGCCGGGCACGATTCTGATGCCGGGCGAACCCGTTGCGTGGTGGTGCGATCGCAATGGCGATGACTTGCGATTGCTTTTGCTTGATTGCATAGAAGCTCACCCCAGCCGCCCGAGACAGCTGTACCGTGTGTTTGACGGCTCCGGCGCCATCGAGCGAGATTGTCTGCTGCCAATCGATGAGGATCCTCCAGCGAATGCGATGCCGCTGCTCGTTCCACTCATGCACATGGGCAGGCACATCGGCACGTTTACGCTTGATGCGGATACGTGGAAAGCGCAGCAGCGCGAAGCCATGCGAACCACTGTTCGGGTTGAAGAGAGCGGCCGAGAGAACGCTCGCGGCAACCGGAACTAACACTCGTTTGATGACATCATTACCTTGCGCTTCTCACGAACGATGTGCCGCTCGGGCCGAAGGATGCCCAGCTGCACAACATCGTTGCGAAAGAACAGCATCACGGTCCAGTCAAGCGCGATGCGCAGCTTGCGGCGGAACGTCGGAATCTTCAGCAGATAAACGGTGCGCCACAACCACCACGCAAGAAACCCCGATATCCGCACCGGCCCGATCTGAGCCACACCGCTCATGCCACCTAAGGCAGCCAACGTGCCCTTCGTGCGCAGCTCGCATGGCTGCGCCCCTCGCCCACGCAAAGCAAGCGCCAGGTTCTTCGCCAGATGCCGCCCCTGCGCGACGGCATGCTGCGCAGTCGCGGGATAAGGCCGCCCAGTCGAGTCGATGTTCACCGCCGAGTCGCCAATCGCCCAGACATTCTCAAAGTCCTTCACACGAAGATCGCGTTCACACAGGATGTACCCACGCTCATCGACGGGAAGATCGAGTTTCTCAATGAGCGGGCTTGGCTCAATGCCAGCGCACCAGATCACCGTTCGGGTCGCGAGGTCCGTACCGTCATTCAGGATCACGCGACGACGCTCGACTTCCTCTACAGTCGTTCGTAGTCGTATATCGATCCCCCGCTTGCGAAGTGTGCGAAGCGCATAATCAGAGAGCTTTGGATCGAGCGCGCCGAGGATCCGATCCGCCAGCTCAATGAGCGTGACGCGGCAGTCGCTTTCGGACAGATTTGGATAATGCCGCCGCGCTGCCGAACGAAGGAAGACATCGAATTCACCGGCAAGCTCCGCACCTGTAAAGTTGGCGCCGACGACCACGAAGTGCAGCAGTTCGCGCCGCAGCATTGCATCGCTTGTCGCATTGGCAATCTCCAGCATTGAAACGGCGCGGTCACGGAGCGAAACAGCGTCGGTCAGTCCCTTCAGCTCGAAGCCGTACTCGTGCAGCCCCGGCACAGGCGGCAGTTTCGTCACGCTACCCAGGGCAAGCACAAGATGGTCGTACTCCACCGATTGAGTGTCCGCAATCTCCTCACCGGGAATGCTCTGTCGGTATGACACGCGCTGGTTCACCAGATCGACGCCGTGGACTTCCGCCATGCGAAACTCGCCGTGCTTCATGAACGATCGAATCGGTACAACCGCATGCCGCGGCTCGACAGCGCCAGTACCCGCCTCAAGGAGGAACGGCGTAAAGGTAAAGTAGTTCTTTCGATCAAGCGCCAATACGTCCGCATCGATGCTCCGGAGCGTTCGCTCAAGCCGGTGTGCGCAGTACGCCCCGCCAAAGCCAGCTCCGACGATAACGACGCGCTTCGGCATGAGCGATGATAGGTCGTCTGTGCGCGGCCGCCCGCCGCAAACCGGCCCCTGAACTCCGCCGACGTTGCCTCACGAGATCGACGTTGCGAATCAGTTCAGTCGCGACTCGCAGCAGCAACCGTGGCAGCCAGTTCGCGCACCCGCAGCCGTTGATGAGAAGGCAGATCGCCGGGTTCAGCCGCTGCATCAACATAAAGAATGCCGCCAAAGTCCCATCGAGCGATGCTCGTCATCAAAGCGTCGCCTGCCGCAAACTGCTCGGATATCGTCGGCAGGTAGCGGCGAATGTCCGCTTCGGCTGCGGCTTCTTCTTCACGAACATGCCAGCCAGCGTCCTTGTAGCGCTGAATGATCTCCGCAACCTGCTGCTGTACCCGAGGATCGTGCTTGGCCGGGTGATCGTTGATGAGCAGCCACGGCTGTGAGGTTGGCGGTGCGGCAATGGCGCCCTCATCCGAGCCCGCCGAAATGATCGATGTTTGCGAGCGGCTGACCTTGACCTCACGCGTAACGTTCCACGAGCCATCAAGCAGCCCTTCCACCGGTGCGCCATTGCGGGGCCAGCCGGCATAAAGGATGAAACCGAGAAACGCGATCGACCCAAGCACGATCATGACAACAGCAGGCGTCGGCTGCCGCTCGATGCCGACCTGATGGCGATGCGCCTGAGCGCGAGCTCGGACCTCCCTGGCTCGAGCACGAGCCGATGCGATCTGTTCACGCGCAGTGCGTCGAACATCCGCAGCGGGGACGGAACCGGCGGCTGAGCGCGGCTGCGCGTCTGGACCACCATCAACCGCGTATTTACCCGTCCACCAGTTGGTGACTCGAAGTCGAGGACGTGCCGGCGGCTTCGGGGTGTGGGCGTGATGAGCTTCCGCCTGCCGTGGTGGATGTTCGCGCGGCTCGGCATCCTGCGGAAATCCCTGCGCGAAATGAACTGCGGATTCCTCTGCTGCACGGTGCTGCGAAGCAGTCACCTCCACAGGCCGGCCACCCATCGAGGGCAACTGCGCCGGTTTGATTGCGAAGGGGTCGTCGGCATGCAGCACGTATTGCAGATCGGCGAGCATGACATCGGCGGAGTCATATCGCTGGTTGTATTCCGCCATCGCGCGTCTCACGATCCAGCGAAGTGCTTCGGGCGACTTGAGCGAGAAACGGCTGAGGCCCCCGTGCGCGGGGAACGTATTCTCGATCATAAAGTAGAGCACTGCGCCGGCGGCGTAGATGTCAAACTTCGCGCCATCGACCTGGTGCACCTTCACGCCGCGCAGCGCCTGCCGCACCATTTCCGGATCACGAAAGTATTCGGTGCCGTGCGTCGTAAGCGTCATCGCGCTCTTGAGCGGAGTCACCAGCCCCAGATCGACCAGATGCGCCCGCGCATCATGCACGATGATGTTCTCAGGTTTGACATCCTTATGCCAGAGCCCACCAAGGTGATAATGCGAAAGCGTGGTAACGAGGTCACGCACGTAGCCCACTGCCCGCGACAACTGTTTCGATCCGAGCCCCTTGCCGTCTGTTTCACCGTGGAGTTGTCGCGTAACGATGCCGAGATGCTCACCGGGGTGGTACGGCATGACGTAGTAGAAGCGGCTCTCGTCCATGTTGTGATCCAGCACGTGGCCGAGCTGCTTCGCCGCTTCAAGTGCGCGGCTTTCACGGACAATCTGCGGCAGGGAGGATCCCTCCGTCAACGCAAACGACTTAATGACGACAGCGTCCGGATGTCCGACGAGGCGACGCCGCTTATGTTCATCCGGCCGGGCGATGTAAAGCTTGCCGCCGGAGCCGCCGCCTGCAAGTGAACCGACGATCGTATATCCATCGAACTGCCCGACCCCTCGAGCTGGGCGATCACGTCCAGGTGCTGCAGACATGGCCTCGGGCACGCGCTGCTCCACACCTTCAAGGAGACCATGCAACCAGAAGAGTTTGAGTGGTCTGCGCAGCAGCACGCGATACAAACAGGCGCCGGCAACATGACATTCTCGCTTCACAGAGTCGGCAAAGTGGCCCGCTGCGGACCATCGACCGATGATCACATTGAGAACACTCAGCAATGAAAGCGGAACAATCGAGATTGCGGATCCAATACAGCGCACGGTGTCGCCGATCATCCCACCGATACACTCCGCGATGTGGCCAATGAACCACGCAACGCCGGTAAAGAACGAACCGATCAGCCAACCGATCCCGCGGAACAGCGGCACCATCACGAAGATCGTAAAGAGCACAAAGCAAACGATCCCGGCGATGATGAACAGGAGAATGGCAAGAGGCGTGAGGGCCATGATGGAGAGCTCAGCAATTCGAGGTTCGTGGGTGGCACCATGCGACCAGCGTCTTCAGCGTGTTGAGCCGCGACGCGCATTGGAGCGTGACGTGGCGAACGAAAGGTGGGGGTCGCAATGCTTCAGTCATGCAAACGGCTAGAACTGGGAACTCATCGATTCATCATCGAGAACAAGCTTCGACTGCCTGTGGTAGATTTCGCAAATGGCTTCATCAAACATCTGATCAGGCCCGCACAGACCGGCTTTGTCCGGTTCTGTTTCTTCTTCGGCCGTGAATGAATAGGTCGTGACAACCTCCGCAAGCCGCGCTCGCAGCACCTCGCGCACGCGCTGCACATGTCGCGTTACGGTCGGCTCGCTGATGCCGAGCTGCTCGGCGCATACCTTGCCGCTTGCGCCATCGAAAACTCGCATGCGATACACCTGGAACTGCACGAAGTCCGATTCCTGCTCGGCCTTGCGAATCGCTGCGTACACCTTCGCCTCGAAGATGTTCCGCTGATAGTGCTCGTCCGCTTCAACGACCGCAGCTTTGCCCATATAGCGCTCGTCAAGTTCCATCGCCTTCACTCCACCGCCGCGCTTGAGGGCCATGCGTCGATCCATCTCATCGCCGAGCGCATGCTTGGCGATGGAGAGGAGCCACGTGCTGAACCGCGCGCCGCGATTCGGATCGTAGCGGTCGATCGAGTCAGAAAGCGCCGCGAGCGTCTCTTGCGTCAGATCGCGCACGGTCTCCACGCCGATACGGCCTCTGCCCCATTTGGAAAGTTGCGCCCGGATGACGGGACCGAAGATCTCCCATAACTCAAACCACGCCGCCTCATCACGGTTGCGCAGTCGGCGGACGAAGGATGTGGTGAGCGTGTTCATCACAGCAATTCCTTATTGGGCGGGGACTCATCCGAGTTTCACGGCGGGGGTTCACCACAGAGGCACAGAGAGCAGAGAGGAAGCGAGAGCGAGAGCGAGCAGGATGTATTGATTAAAGCGCGCTTCGCCTTGGCGCCTACCCGAACAACACCCTCTCCAATCAGTTTCAAAATCAACCCGCTCTCCTCTGTGTCGTCTGTGCCTCTGTGGTGAACACGCTGTCGGGCTACCCGAGTTTCCGGGCACACCAAGGGCAGTAGTCCCAGAATTCGCTGACGACGCCCCAGCGGCATGACGGACATCGCTCCTTCGTGGCGCCGCCGGGTATCGCCCACTTGTGCTTCACCTTGGTGCGGCACCATGGACAATAGCGCGAGAACGGAATCAATGCTTTGCGTTCACAGGCGCGATTCGAGCACTTCGCGCTCTTTGCATATCGCTTGTCAGTAAATTGGCGGTTCGAGAACGGTCCAATGGCCGGTCCGTAGCACCACGCGCAGAACCGCCAGTCGAGTTTCATGCCGCGTTTGCATCGGGGACACCGCGCGGGATACGTCGTTTCATCCAGGTGTTTCTCGCGCTTGACGCCGCACCAAGGGCACGCCTGCATGGCCTCAGCCACCGGCTCCCCGCAGTTCTCGCACGTGCAGCGAATGTCCAGCGGGGCTTTGTATCGCCGAAGGAACTCGCGCACGCGCACGGTCTTCCAGTCGCGCTTCGTCGTCGCCGGCTTCTTGCGCTTCCCGCTGCGCGTCACTTTACCGTTGAGATGATGCCGAATCGCGCGCGGTTTGATGCGACGAAACGCTTCGAGCATCTTGCGCGCATCGGCATATCGCACGCGCTGATCCACCGCCATCGCCCGGCGAAGAAACGCTATGAATTGCGGATGCACCGCGCGCTTGAGCCGATCGTAACCCGGCGGCGGCCACTCAAACGGCCACTCCGGCAAATGCCCCGTGACCATGCGATAGATAATCAAGCCGAGCGCAAACACATCGGAACGCGGCGAGGGCCGGCCCATCGCCTGCTCTGGCGCGATGTATCCCACCGTTCCCGCGCCGGACGCTTCGATCGTGCGCTGCGCGACCTTGGCGATGCCGAAGTCGGTCAGGCGCAGCCGATCGTCATTGAAGATGATGAAGTTGTCGGGTTTGACATCAAGATGAACGATCTTGCGATCGTGCGCAGCAGCAACGGCCACGAGCATTTGCTCAGCGAAGTTCATCGCGGTGCGCAGCGACATCCTGCGCGACAATCGGTCTGCGAGCGATGACTTGCCCAGCGGATAGACGATGACGAAACGATCGTCGATGTACGTCGCGTTCTTGATCGGCAGGATGTTGGGATGATCCAGCCGGGCGGTGAGGCGCACTTCCCTGCGGAAGTCGTCCATCGCGTGCTTGGTGAGCAGGTGCGCGTGCGGAATCTTGAGCGCAACGGGGATGCCCTCGATGGTGTCGAGCGCGCGATAGACAGCCGCGAAGCCGCCTTCGGCCAGCCGCTTCTCGATGCGATATTTTCCAAGTTGTTGTCTGACTTTGACCACGAAGTTCCGCTGCGCTCCGCGTACACGATACGCGATCGGCGGTGTCGGGTGTCAGGCGGCAGGTGTCCGTTTTCTGTAGGTCGACCGGTCAGTTCTACGGCCCCACCCCTGGCGCCTGATCGCTGACTCCTGACACCTGCCCGCGGACCTCGGCGATCTCCCGCTCCAGCCGCCGGAGGCGTTTAGTCATCTCGTAGAGATTCAGCGAGGCGAGGGCGTTGCGTTTGGCGAGGTCGGCAGGGACGGCTGGGACGCCGCCAATCTTCTGCCCCGGCGCGACGTCCTGCGCGATGGCCGCTCGCGCCATGGCCTGAACGCCGTCGCCGATCTTGAGGTGCCCCGCCACGCCGACCTGCCCGCCGAGGACGACGTAGTTGCCGATCTCCACCGAGCCGGAGACGCCCACGAGCGAGACAAACAGGCAATGGGCGCCGATCTTCGAGCCGTGGCCGATCGAGATGAGGTCAGCGAACTTGGTGCCCTTGCCGATGCGGGTTTCACCCATCGTCGCCCGTTCGACTGCGCAGCCTGCCCCCATTTCGACATCATCTTCGATCACGACAATGCCCGTCTGCGGAATCTTGTGATGGGCCCCCTTGTAGGTGGCGTAGCCGAAGCCGTCCTGGCCGATGACGGTGTTGGCGTGGAGGGTGACGCGGTTGCCGAGGACGCAGCGGTCGTAGATAGCGACGTTTGGGAAGAGGACGCACTCGTCGGCGATCTTCGCATCGACGCCAATGTACACGCCGGGGTAGAGGACGCACTTCGAGCCGATGGTCGCGCCGCGCTCGATGACGACGTTGGGGTGAATCGAGGTTTCGGGACCGATGACCGCATCTGGGTGAATTGATGCGCGTTCGCTTAAGGTGGCCCTTCCCACGGCAGAACCGGGGGCTAATGGCTTTGCATCCGGCGCATGAGTTGGTCCAATGACCGGTGGGTGCTGTCGGTAGCCGTGCAGTTCGATGAGTGCGTTGCGAAAGGCGAAGTACGGGTCATCCACGACCAGCCGGGCGACATGCTCCGGCACGTTTTCAGCCGGGACGCTCTCATTGATGAGGACCGCAGCCGCCTTCGTGTTCTTGAGGTACTTCACATACTTGGCGTTCGCGAGGAAGGTCACACGACCAGGAGCAGCGGCAGCATCCTCAATGGCAACGCAGCCGGTAATCGGAGTCTCCCGAGCCGGACCGCCAATCAACCGAGCACCCAACCGTTCTGCAAGTTCACCAAGCGTCATAGCCATGGGCTGTGAACCTAGCGATTTGCCCGCGTCCGGTCAATTCGCTCGCTGGCGAACACGGCAAAGGTCGTGCAGGTATCCTCCAATCCTCACCGTTTTCATGCCCATGTCGGAACAGCCAACCATTCGAATCGCCGATGCCTTGGGCGGGCCGCGCAAGATCGCGCTTCAAGCACTGTTCTGGTGCGTCGGCCTCGGCTTGCTTGGGTGGATTGTGTACAGGGCATATGAATACGGCGACTGGTCGCGGCTCTGGCATGCGAAGCCGTTGCACATCTTCATGTTGATCGGCTGCACAGTGCTGAGCTGGGTGCTCAACGGCGCGACGTTCTGGATCACAATCCAGCCGCTGCGACGTGTGCGCATGTATGACATGCTCATGCTCAACCTTGTGGGAAACATGCTGAACTACGCGCCGATCAGGGCCGGCGCGATTGCGCGCGTGCTGTACCACCACCGTGTCGATCGACTCGAGCTGCTTCAGATCGGCGCGTGGTTCGCCATGATCGGCTACGTCCTGCTGCTTGGCATTGCTTCATGCGTCGTCGCCTGGCTGGTGCGCGGCGACTTTGACCCGATCTGGGCCGCGCTCGTTTTGGGACAGATCGCACTCGGTGCATTGGCGACACGCGCTCTGGCCGGACACCCGCTTGTCATGAAGCACGGCCGGGGCATCGGCCGTCTGCTGCGCGATCACCGCGCGCTCTGGGGTGCTGCCGTGCTGCGCGTCATCGACATCGCCGCGTTTACGGGGCGCATGTTCGCCGCACTGCTCATCCTTGAGATCACTTTGCCGACAGAGCACGTGATCGTGCTGGCGATGGTCGCGCTGGCGTCGAGTCTAATCCCCTTTGGGCGCGTCGGATTTCGAGAGTTCTGTGTCGCAGTTGTAGCGGCCCGGCTCGGCGCGATGGAGTCAGTGGGCGATGTGCCGTGGGAACAGCTGGCGCTGGTTGAATCGGCAGGTGAAGCGATCTTCTATGTGCCCGCAGGGATCTTCGCCCTCCGTTGGTATCGACGCAAATGGCGCGCAGCGGCGAGTCTGATCGAACCGGCAGATCTGCGCGAAAATTGACAACCTCCCGCTAATGTTCTTTCCAGATGCCTTCGCTCTTGCGCCTGGCGATGTTCTCCGCCTGCGCGTATGGCGTCAGCATCCTGTGCGGCCAGCGTTCATCGCGCTGCGCCAGACCTGCTCGAAGCATCATTTCGTTGAGCGTTCCGCCGCTGGGCAGTTCCACATGCGCGAGCAGCACCCCCTGTGGATCGCGCGTCCGATGCGACTCCAGCCGCAGCACAACCTCATGCCCCACCACCAGCAATTCTGCATGCTCAAGTGCATCACTCCACATCGCCTCCGCCTCGCGCCCGGGCCGTGGCGGCTGAGGCGCTGAGATCCCCCACAATCGAACCTGTGTTCGAAGAGTACCGTGCAGCGGGTCGTGCAAATCGACTTCTATCAGGTCGCCGCTCAGCGCACGCCAGACCTTCGCGCTCTGACCGTGAAACTCGCTGACGTCATCAACGTGCTTGATAAGCAGCCACCCGTTCTGATCGGCTAACGCGAGCACGACCAGGAACACGAGGACAATCGGCCAGCGACCTGTCCGGGCGATCGCGCCCGGCCCCTGTCCTGCCGCGCCGCTCATGACTTCTGCTTGGCCCGCCGGCCTCTCTTGCGCGGCGGCTCCGGCGGCGGCGCGTTATCGCGCGCTTCAATGGCTTCATGGCAGGTCTCGATCAATAACTCATGAAGCCCGCGGTAGTCCGGAACGGTGTCCAGCCGCTCCAGAATCACATCGATCCGTCGCACCGGCTCAAGCGTGGGATCAATGGTTTGCATCGCCCACTCCCCCAGTTGCTCCATTGCGCCAGCGAACCACTTCATATCCGGCTTCGATTGATCCTTCGGCGGCGCGATGCGGGCTCGCATGGTCACTCCTGCGCCGATCGCCACAATCGGCCACTGCTTGAGCTGTGTCAGCGGCTCGCGGCAGATGACCGCCACAGCCACATCGTTCTGCAAACCAGACAGCCGCAATCGCCGCCCATCCGCGCCCACCTGCGGCGGCTCCACCAGATAGCAGCCCGGCTTCACTTTCGTGTTCTCCGTTACCGGCTCATCGACCACCGTCACCTTGCGCCCGCTCAGCGCCGCCTTCAGCCGCCCCTCACGCGCTTCCCACAACGGCGTCACTGCCATGATCATGCGTTCAAAGTCATTGACCTGCCGCGCAATCTGCAGCGCCTTGAGCGCCATGCGCTCGGCCTCGAAGTACGCTTTACGATCGAGCGAACCGCGCGTCTTCTCCAGAAGTTCATCAACGGCCTTCTTCTTCTCGGTTGCTGCGGACATGGGTGAGTCTTCATACAAAGCCAGATCAGAACATCCGGCAGTCACTTCCACAGGACGGTTCGCGAGCCAGGCGCGCCCGCTCGCTCATTCGCCGCCAGTCTCAGCCGCCAAATGCGCAAGCAGCTCACGCCACTCCTGAAGAACTTCCGGCAGATCATACAGCAACGTGTCCGCAACGCCGAGCATGTCCTGCGACTGCACCTGTGACTTGAGTGCCTGCAGATGACGCTGCACCTTGGCCAGTATCTGATCGCCCGTCTCCCCACCGACCTCAGCCGCTGCCAGATCAATATCCACCAACTCAGCCGCCTTCTCCACCGCCTGCTGCACCGAAAGCCACAGCGACAGCGCTTCACCGAACTCCTGCAATCCTTGGGCAACCTGTCCGCTCTGGATCATCTCAGCCGCCCGCGCCTGGTGCTGCTCCGCTTCGTCAAGCGCGCCACCTGCATCCGCAAACACATGCGAAGCGAGCTCACGGGGCAACGCCGAAGTCAGGCGCACTTCATCTGCGCCGCTGCCAACCAACTCCTCCGCATCAAGCTGCTCGGAAGTCCACAACTGCCCGTCCACCACCACCTCAACGATCAAGCGGCCCTGATCGCGAACGATCTCCGCAACGCCGGTGATCGCATCGCCAACAGTCTTCGACTGAACATCACACAGCTGATCGTCAAGAAGAATGCGCATCGGGTCTCCTCAATAAAGAAGCCGGCAACGACCAGCTTCGGACTTCGACCTTGCTCTCACTTCGCAAGAGCGCTTGTCACTTCATCGGCCAAAACCGCGTTGCCAAGACACACCCGCACGGCGCCATCCGGCACGATCTCGATCAACACCGGCGCCACCGTCGACACGAGATACAACCCCTGATCCGGCTGATCCGCATCGCTCAAGAGGGCGCCGATCAGCGTGACAAGCAGCTTGTAATCACCGGGCAAGCAAAGCAGCGGATCCCGCGTGTTCAGCTCCACTGTCGCCGCAGCGTCGATCTCCTGCCACTCCTCGTTCTCCGCCAGCCCAAACGCCACGGCATCAAAGATGCGACGCCACTTCCCGACAGGGATGAGCAAGATCTGCTCCAGCCCAAGCAGGTGAATGATGTGCTCAATGACGCCGGCGAGTTTGCCTTTCTCCGGGATCGACACCACCGTTGCGCCCTCAGCCGGCTCTGCGCTGCTCTCACCGCACGCCAGGTGCAGCCGCACCAGACCCTCTTCATCCATCTCAAGATGGACCTGATCAGGACCGCGCTCCACGCGCTTCAGGTAATGATCGCGCAGCAGTTCAGCGACCTCTGTCTCGTGAACGAATTCCACCTTCTCAGTCTCCGAGCTCGCGGTTGTAGGCGTTGAGTGTGCGAGGAACCCACATGGACACAATGGTACATCGGGCAAAGGACGTTGACAGTGTAACAAACGATCCACACATGCAGGGTGCTCGCGACGTGTTGGAACCGCCCTCTCACGTCGGTTGCACATCGCCGGCCGCGCTGCCGTATCATCCCCTTTCCGATTCCACCGCCCCTCCTCACCGTTTCGGCACCTGGGCCCAGTCATGCAAACCGCGATCTTCGTCTGCACCGGAAACACCTGCCGCAGCCCCATGGCTGAAGCGATTGCGCGCAAGTGGCTCTTTGCGGGCGGACTCGGCGATCCCCATCAGGTCTTTTTCGCCTCCGCCGGAGTCGCCGCCTCGGACGGCCGGCCGATCGCTCAGGAAGCCGAGCAAGCGCTCCAGCGACTGGGGATCGACCATAAGGGCTCAACAAAGCTGCTCACTGCCGAGATGATCCGCAAGGCCGCGTTCGTCCTGTGCATGACCCAGGAACACGCTCGCCTCGCCCGGGAACTCGTTGCAGGTGAACCCGAGCACGAAGCGAAGATCATCACGCTCGACCCCGAACGCGACATCGACGATCCCGTCGGTGCAGGGCAGGCCACCTACGACCAGCTCGCCCGACGCTTTGAGCAGCTCATCCCCAAGCGGCTCAAGGAGCTTCTCCAAACCAAAGGAGCCGGAAGCAGCGCCTGACCAACGCAGTAATGCCGCCGGCTCAATCGTCCAGCGCAGCATCCACGAATCCATGAAACTCGCACTTGGCTCAGATCATCGCGGCGACTCCGCACTGGCGCGCCTGGTCCCGAAACTCCGCAAAGCCGGTCACGACCTCATCATCGTCGGCCCGTGCAATGGCGAAAGTCGAGACTACCCTGATGAGGCCTACCTCGTCGGCAAAGCCGTCGCCTCCGGTCAGGCCGAGCTCGGCATCCTCATCTGCGGCTCAGGCAACGGCGTGTGCATCGCCGCCAACAAAATCCCCGGCGTGCGGGCCGCCCTCGCCTCAAACGCCGAAGCCGCCGAGATGAGCCGCCGCCACAATGACGCCAACGTCCTCTGCCTCTCCGGCGATGCACTCTCGCAGGACGTGGTTGATCACGCGGCCGAAGCGTTCATTGCCGGCAAGTTTGAAGGCGGCCGCCACGCGCGCAGGGTCGAGAAGATCAAAGCAATCGAACAGGGCCGTGACCCCGGCGACGTTACGCTCTAACCGCGCATCAACCGACGCTCAGCCGCCGCGCACTGGAAGCCGCACTTTGAACGCGCCGCTGCAAGCTGCGCCATGCTGCGCGCGTTCACCTCAGCTGCACTGCTACGATCACCTTCCGATGTCCGCCATGGGCCCTGCCATCCACCTCGAGACGTTCGGCTGCCAGATGAACGAACTGGACAGCGAGCTCGTGCGCTCACATCTCGCCGCGCTCGGCTACCGCTTCATCGCCAACCCCGACCAAGCCGACATCATCCTCTACAACACCTGCTCGGTGCGCGAACAGGCCGAAAACAAAGTCCTCTCGCGCGTCGGCATCGTCGGCCTGGAGAAGAAGCAGAACCAGCGCAACGTCATTCTCGGCATCATCGGCTGCATGGCCGAGCGCGAAGGCCCCGCCATGATCCGCAAGTACCCGCAGATCGACCTCATGTGCGGCCCGGGCGAACTCGACAAGCTCCCCATGCTCCTCGACAACGTCCTCAAAACCCGAGAAGCCGGGTCTGACGAGCGTATTCCGGGGGGCGAGGAAGACCCGGATCGAACCACCAAAGACGCCACGCGCACCCCACGCATCGCCCTTCAGGGCTCCACCACCCGCCGCTCCTCCACCCTCGCCGCCGCCGAGGACAACCTCGAACTGCTCGACCTCTCCCGCGCCTTCGACCCGGCCGGCGCGCCAGCAGGCGGCAAGTCCGCCTACGTCCGCATCACGCGCGGCTGCAACAAGTTCTGCACCTACTGCGTGGTGCCCTTCACCCGCGGCGCCGAAATGCACCGCCCGCCCGACACGATCGTTGATGAGT